>JASFUL010000035.1:0-19819 GCA_050050315.1 Gemmatimonadota bacterium | reverse complement strand
CGGGGCCTGCGGGGCGTGCACGGTGCTGGAAGGGGACACGCCGGTCCGGTCGTGCACGATGCCGCTGTCGGCGGCGGAGGGGCGGTCCTTCCTCACGATCGAGGGCCTCCCGTCCGCCCAGCGAGACGCCGTGAAGCGGGCCTGGCTCGAGGAGGACGTCTCCCAGTGCGGGTATTGCCAGCCCGGGATGATCCTGCGGACGCGCGCCCTGCTGGCCGACGAACCGGGGCCCACCGACGGCGACGTCGACGCGGCCCTCGACGGCCACGTGTGCCGGTGCGGCTCCTACATCCGCATCCGGCGGGCGATCCACCGGGCCGCCCGCGCCATGGCCTCGACCGACCAGGGAGGCCCGTCGTGAGCACCCGTCGCCAGTTCGTGGCCGTCCTCGCGGGGGCCGGGGGCGCGCTGCTCCTGGGGGTCGGGGCACGCGACGCCTGGTCGCCGAGGGGGGCTGCGGACGCCCCTCGGTTCCAGCCGAGCGTCTGGCTCCGGGTCGAAGAGGACGGGACGGTCACGGTCCTGGTGGGCAAGTCCGAGATGGGCCAGGGCGTCCGGACGGGCCTTCCCATGCTCGTGGCAGAGGAGCTGGACCTGCCCCTCGAGCGGGTCCGGCTGAAGCAGGCTTCCCCCGGACCGGAGCTGACGGACCTGGGCACGGGGGGGAGCAGCAGCACCATGGACTCGTGGGGTCCCCTCCGCCACGCCGGCGCCGCCGCCCGGGCCATGCTCGTCGCGGCGGCCGCCCGGCGCTGGAGCGTGGATCCCGACGCTTGCCGCACCGAGGACGGCGCGGTCGTGCACGAGGCGACGGGGCGCACCCTGGGCTACGGCGAGCTCGCGGCCGAAGCGGCCCGCCTGCCGGTGCCGGGTGATCCCCGTCCCAAGCCGCGCTCCGAGTACCGGCTGCTGGGGACTCCGCGGAACCGCATCGACGGGCCCGACATCGTCTCGGGACGCGCCCGTTACGGGCTGGACGTCCGCCTGCCCGACATGGTCTATGCCGTCGTGGCGCGCCCGCCCGTCCTGGGCGGAGCGGTGGCCGGCTGGGACGACCGGCGGGCCCGGCGGGTGAACGGCGTGCTGGACGTGGTCGAGATCGAGAGCGGGGTGGCGGTCGTGGCCGAGCATACGTGGGCGGCCATCAAGGGGCGCGAAGCCCTGGACGTCCGGTGGGACGCGGGTCCCCACGCCTCGTTCGACACCGAGAGTCACCGTGCGGCGCTGGAGGCGGCGGCCTCGGAGCCCGGCGTCACGATCCGGCGCGACGGGAGGGGGCGGGATGGGCTGGCCGAGGCGCCCCGGGCGATGGAAGCGGTCTACCACTACCCCTTCGCGGCCCACGCGTCGGTGGAGCCCGTGAACTGCACGGCGCTCGTCGAGGGCGACCGCTGCGAGGTGTGGTCGCCCACGCAGACCCCCAACGCCGTCCAGGTCCTCGGGAGCCGCCTCCTGGAGGTCCCCACGGAGAACGTGACCGTGAGCGTCACGCTCCTCGGCGGCGGCTTCGGGCGGCGCCTCGGCTGGGACTTCGACATGGAGGCCATCCGCATCGCCCGGGCGCTCCCCGGGACTCCCGTCCACCTCGTGTGGACCCGGGAGGACGACATGACCCAGGGGTACTTCCAGGCGGCCTCCGCCCACCGCCTGCGGGCGGGCCTGGACGGCTCCGGCCGGATCGTGGCCTGGGAGCACCGGAAGGCCAGCACCCCCCACCAGGCCCGGGGGGTGCCCACCCCCGAACAGCTCCGGGACCCCGACTGGCTGATCGGAAGCGCCTGGGGCGTGTACGACACTCCCTACGCCTTTCCCTCCTTCGAGGCCAGCTACGCGGTCGTCGAGGCTCCGGTCCCGATCGGTCCGTGGCGCGCCGTCTTCTCACCCCCGTCGGTCTTCGCCCGAGAGTGCTTCCTCGACGAGGTGGCCGGATCGGCGGGCCGCGACGCTCTCGAGGTGCGGCTCGAGCTCCTGGACGATTCGGATCCGGACATCGAGCCCACCTTCACCATCAACGGCGACCGGGTCGACCGGCGGCGCATGCGTGCCGTGCTCGAGCGGGCGGCGGAGGCGGGGGGATGGGGGAGGCGAGCGCCGGACGGCCGCGCCCTCGGACTCGCCGGCAACGTCTTCCACACCGGCACCTACGTGGCCTACGTCGTCGAGGTCTCCCTGCGTCCCGACGCCGGGCCGAGCGAGCTACCCTTCCGCGTGCATCGGGTCACGTGCGCCCTCGACTGCGGGCTCGTCGTGAACCCGAACGCCGTACGCCAGCAGGTGGAGAGCGGGGTCGCGTGGAGCCTGTCCAACATGAAGGGCCAGATGACGTGGAGGGGGGGAGTCGCCCTGGAGGACAACTACCACCAGTTCAGGGTCGCCACGATGGCCGAGACCCCCGAGGTCATCGAGGTCCACTTCGTCGGAGCGGACGCCGACCGTCCCCACGGCGTGGGCGAGCCGGTGGTGTGCCCCTTCGCTCCGGCGGTCGCGAACGCCCTGTCCCGCCTGACGGGGCGTCGCGTTCGGCGGCTCCCGGTGAGGGCCGGGGATCTCGCGTGAAGAGGTCGTCGCGAGGGATGGACCACCCGGGATCGGACGCCTGACCGGTCGCCCGCGAGACGGGCGCCCGGCGTCAGCGCCGGTCCGAGGCCAGCTGGTCGCGGATCAGACGGGCCAGGAATCGGCGCTCGTCGGGGTCGACCTCGCGGCTGGCCGACCGGAACCGCGTGAGGCGCTCGCCCTCCTGGAGGAAGAAGCGGAGATCGGGCACGACCCGCATCGCCTCCTCCACGGTCGCCTGCACGTGCAGGTAGCGGAGAAACTCCGACCCGCTCCCCCCGTCCGGCTCGGGGGTATGCTCCAGGAGGTCGGCCAGTCGGCGGATCTCCTTCCGCCACGCGTCGAGGTCGTTCTCGTTCCTGAGGTAGACGCTGGCGGCCCCTGTGGCGACGACGGCCAGAAGCCGCCGGTCGCCATCGCTCAGCGGATCCCCTCCCTCCAGCTTGGCAGCGAGCTCCTCGTACGCGTCCCGGTAGCGCGCCTGCATCTGCTCCCGCGCCAGGGACCTGAGGTTTCCGAGCTCCATCTCCAGGCGCTCGAGCGTCGCCCGGTCCTCGCTGTTGGCCGCCTCGCGGGCCAGGGCCGCCACGGCTCCGGTGCGCTGCGTCAGGGCATGACCCTGGGGGTCGGTCGCCATCTCTTCCTCGTCGGTTGGGTGGGATCGCCGATCGGGCCGGGAAGGTGATGGGCGGGGGAGGGTCGGACAAGGTCCGACGAGCTCCGGGCCTCCGACGGCCGGCTCATCCCCCCAGCCGTGCCAGCCAGACGTCCGCCTCGGTGACGCGCCGGGTGAAGACCACCGTCCGGCCGTCGCGACTCACTCTCGGCGGCCCCAGGACGTCGGCGCGGGACCTGTACACCCGCTGGAGCTCGCCCGTGTCGGCGTCGACGATCCAGAACTCGTGTCCGCCGGTGACGAACAGGATGTGGCGGCTGTCGGGCAACCAGACGGGCCACTGCCCGAAGTCGGTGAGACGCCGGTAGGTCTCCGACTCGAAGGAGAAGGTGACGATGCCCTCGTCGGTCACCGGCCCGACGAAAGCGGCCAGCCGTCCTCCGTCCGGGGACCAGTCGTTGACCGTGACGACGCCGATGGTCGAGTCGGGCCGGGGAAGGGTCCGACGCTTCTGCTCCCCGAGCGGAAGTCCGGGGTCGAAGAGGAGCACGTCGGGTCGCAGGCCGGAGACCACCGCCCGGGTGCCGTCGGGAGCCCACGCCAGCAGCCATCCGTCCTCCTGGAGGACCTGGTGGTTCTCGCTTCCGTCCGGACGGACCCACCAGAGCCGGATCGCCCCGCCACGCGTGGACATGTACGAGATCCACTGCCCGTCCGGCGACCAGCGGGGCACGCGGTCGAGAGCGTCGTCGGCCGTGACCTGCCGGGGCCGTGCCCCCTCCTCGAAGGGCGAGACGTAGAGGTCGCCTTCCGGGAGGTCCCGGGAGTAGAAGACCACCTGCCCTCCGTCGGGCGAGGGGTCGGGGGACGACCACTGGCGAGAGCCTGTGGTGAGCCACACCGGGTCCCGGACCGTGCCTTCCCGCCAGGCCAGGGTGGCAGCCTGGACGTTCTGCTCGTGCCGGGCCGAGCTGTACGCCACCAATCGGCCGTCCGCGGACACGCTGGGGTGTGCCACGAAGGCGGCCGGCGTCGGCACCGCCTCGGGCGCCCCCGCCGCCTCGCCCGACGACGGATCCACCGGGATGCGCCACAGGTTCATGCTGCCGCCCCGGTCGCTGCTGAAGTAGACGTGACGGCCGTCGGCCGACCAGGTCGGCGCCCAGTCGTTGGGCTCGTCCGACGTCACGGCCGTGGGCTCGCCGCCGTCCGCCGGGATCGTCCAGATGTCCATCCGGGACTGCTCGGTCAGGCGGGCCGTGAAGGCGATCCGGCCCCCGTCGGGCGACCAGCTCGGCTGCACCGCATCCCCCGCGTAGACCCGGCCCGGCTCACCCCCCTCCACGGGCACCACCCAGAGCTCGCTGATCCGGTCCCAGTTGAGGGGAAGCAGGTCCACGCCTTCCGTGGCGTAGACCAGTCGGGTCCCGTCGGGGGACCACGCGGGATCGAAGCCCGTCCGCGTGATCCGCCGCACCGCCTCGCCCGTCCGGCCCATGACGAAGAGGCCCCCTCCGTCTCGCTCCGAGCGGAAAGCGATCCGCTCGCCGTCGGGGGAGAACGCCGGATGGACGTCGTCTTCCGGGGAGCTCTCGGTGAGGTTGATGGGCCGCCGCCCACCCACGCCCTGGAGGAAGACGTCGCGGCCCTCCGGACCTTCGCCGGCGTACACCACCCACTCCCCGTCGGGCGACAGGCTCGGAGAGTCCTCGGCGCGGGGCTCGGAGGTGAGCTGGGCGAAGGTCGCCGGGACGGCTCCGGGTCCCGGGTCGGCCGCCTCCCGAGGGCCGACGAGCCAGAGACCCCCCGCGAGGAGCAGCGCCAGGGCCGCGGCACCGCCCACGGCCTGGACGAGGGGACGCCGGAGCCACGGTGTGGCGTGTCGGACCGTCACCCTGGTCCGGCCCGCCAGCGCGTCGGCGAACTCCCGGGCCGTCTGGATGCGGTCCGCCGGCACCTTGGCCAGCGCCCGCTCCACGACCGCCTCGACCTCCGGGGGGACCGTGTCTCGCACGACGGTCAGGCGGGGAAGCGGTTCGAGGACCTTGCGCGCGATCACGGCCTGGGGGGTCGCCCCGGAGTACGGCGGGCTGCCCGCGAGCATCTCGTAGACCACGCACCCCAGGGCGTAGACGTCCGCCCGGGCGTCCACCTCCTTCTCTCCCGCCGCCTGTTCGGGGGCCATGTACTGGGGGGTCCCCACCACCAGGCCGGTCCGTGTGAGACGCTGGCCCCCGGCCTGGTCGAGGGCGCGGGCGATGCCGAAGTCGCACACCAGGGCGTGGCCGTCCTCGAGGAGGATGTTCTCGGGCTTGACGTCGCGGTGGACGACACCTGCCTGGTGGGCGTGGGCCAGCGCCTCCGCCGCTTCCACGCCGATCCGCAGAGCCTCGTCGAGGCCGAGCTGCCGCTCGCGCTCCAGCCGGTCGCGGAGCGATTCGCCTTCCACGTAGAACATCACGTAGTAGAGGAGGCCCTCCGCCTCGCCCGAATCGATGAGGGAGAGGATGTTCGGATGGCCCAGGCCGGCGGCGATGCGGATCTCCCGGAGGAAACGCTCGGCGCCCACCGACTCGGCGAGCTCCGGCCGGAGCACCTTGAGCGCCACCTTCCGACCCAGCTTGAGATCCTCGGCCAGGAACACGACGCCGGTTCCACCCTGCCCGAGCGGGCCCTCCACCCGGTAGCGGTCCGACACGGCGCGCTGAAGGCGGGTCCGGAGATCGTCCATGTCGGAAAAGATGGGGGTGGGCCCACCTCGTCGCCAACGCGGCTTCCGCGGGGGAAGGGTGCGGGCTTTCGCTCGGCGCGGGAGCGTCGGATGTTGGAGGGGCGCCCGGAGCCGGCCCGCCGGACGCTTCCACACCCTCCTTCGGCCCACGACGGGAGTCCCCCCATGAGCACGAGCCCACCGACGGTCCTTCGCCGCCTCGCCGTACCGCTGGCGGGGCTGGCGGCCGTGGCCACGCTCGCGGCCACGCCCCACGAACGTCCCGCGAGGGTTCTCGGCACGATCGAGGCGACCGTCGACGGCGAAGCCCATACCTGGTACGTCGTGGAGGGCGAGAGTGGGGGAAAGCCGTACGCATCGGGGGTCTGGATGAGCCCGACGGACGGGAAGCGGACCGTCTCCGCGGGGGGCTACGACACGGACGATCCGCCCCTCGACTCCTTCGAATGGAGCGAGCAGGGCTTTCCGCTCTCGTTCGGCGACTACGAGGGCTCCACGTTCAACGTCATGGTGAGGGTGCCCGAGGGAAGCTCGTCCCTGGAGGTGGCCCTGACCGGGGCCGAAGGTGGCTTCGAGGCATTGGTGAGCTGGCAGCCCGTGGCCACGCTGGAGAATCCGCTGGAGTCGACGTGGGTGATGACCTCGGGCACGTTGCGGGTGACGGAGGTGGCCGTGGAGGACGGCCGGGCCCGCATGGAGGGGACCTTCTCGGGCACTCTCGGTCGCATGGACGGGCAGGGGACCACCCGGGAGGTGTCCGGCGGTCGCTTCCGCATCTCCGGATTGCCCAGCGCGGACGAGATCCGGCGCTGACGGCGCCGTCGGGCCGCCACGGAGGAGGCCCGCGGCGGCCGGGGGGTACGGAGGCCTGGCCGCCCCTTTTTCGTTGGCCTCCCGGCTGCACTGGCCCCAGATTGAAGGAGCGGCGCCTCTCGGCGCCCGTGCCCGGCCGGCCCCCTGGCTCGGCGGAGCGCTCACCCCATCCGGAGCCGTCGCGATGCCCCAGAGTCTCTCCGAGCTGTCAGGTTCCCGGAACCGGGGACGCCGGGCGGGGAACCCGCACCTCGAGCACGTGAAGGAGCACCTGGGCCGTCTGGCCAGCGGTGTGACCTCCACGAGACGGCCCGACGAGGTCTACCTGGGCCACGACGAGGGGAGCCACTTCTGGGAGCTGGTGGGACTGCGTATGGCGGGGCACCCGACGGTCGTCCTGGCGGCCTTCCGCTTCCATCGCCAGGACCATCCGGGTGCCGACGACGCCAGGGAATCCCTGGCTGCCTACCTGTCGTCCCCTCCTCCCCCGTTGAGCTCCCCGTTCGGGGCCGCGATGCCCGGGGAGATCTCCGCCTACCTCCCCCGCTGGCACGAGGCGATTCCGGCCTTCCTCGCCAGGCTACGGGCGGGGCCGGACTACGCGCCGGTGCACTTCGTCCCCCGGCTCGTCCAGATGGCCTTCGACTTCCGCCCCACCAATCCGTCGGCGATGGAGGCCGCGAAGCGCCGGGCGGGGCCCATGTCCCCCTTCCTCTTCCGGACCACGAGAGGCCACGTGCTGAGGGGATGGAGCCGGGGACCCGACGCGCGAGGCGGGTTCATCGCGGTGACCCGGTGTGAGCAGCTGACCCCGGCGGGACCGAAGCCGGTGGGGTCCCTCATGCTGAATCCGGAGTTCATCGCCCTGTCCGTGCCGCTGAACGACGAGAAGACCCGCCTCGCGGCGCCGAACTGGATGCCCTTCCTCCCCGCCACCGCAAGCAAGCGCTACCTGCTCGCCTGACTCGGTCCGTCCTGCCCCGCGCCTTCCGGGTTCACCCCTCGACCAGGGCGTAGGCCTTGCCGGCCAGGAACACGTACCGACGACCCGCCCGGTCGCGCAGCAGCCTGAAGCGGAGGGCCGGACGCCCGTCGTCGGGGAGTCGGGCGAGCACCGAGCCGTCCTCGAGACGCTCCAGCGGCAGCTCGGACGTGCCGTTGAAGAAGACCAGCTCGGCGTCGAGGCCATCCGTCTCCGGGGGCCGGAGCACGATCATCCGGTCCCCGTTCAGGTACCGGCCGGCCCAGGCCCACAGGGGCACCCGGTCGGGCCCGCTCCGCGGCTCGGTGGTGTCGGGGGGCGACTCCGTGACGGTGACGGGGATGTCGGGACCCAGGATCCGGTCGCCGACGTACGTGGCGGCCTCCCAGGGGAGCGTCGCAGCGCCGAACGGGTCGGTCAGGCCCGTGCCCGGGTGCTGGGAGTTGGCCCACGCCGCGACCGCGGACCGGGTCTCGGGGTAGACGCGAACCACGACGCCGTGGCCCAGGCCCGACATGCTGCGCTCGAGCTCCACGAGCAGCTGGTGGCTCCCCCGGACGAAGCCGTCGACGACGGGGTCCTCCATGGCCGGGAAGTCCGGAGGCGGCGGGAGGGCCCCGGGCCCGCCGGCGATCTCTCCCCCCATCCACGCCGCGAAGAACTGGATGATCTCCGGGATGTTCGTGTACAGCACGGGCAGGCCGTCGACGACGTCTCGCGGGTCCACTGTCGCGCGCACGTCCACCGTGTCTCCGGTGGGGACGTAGCCCACGGCCAGACCCCGTGCCTCCGCGCGTGCCCGGTCGAAGGTGGACATCTCCATCCCGAGGGGTTTCAGGAGGGCGGTCTCGATCACCTTCTCGAGAGGCAGCCCGCTGGCGGTTTCGAGGACCCTCGCGGCCAGGGGATAGGAGTAGCGTGAGCGGGAGTAGATGACCCCCGGGGCCGCGAGCATCGCCTCGGGCCCCAGGGAGGCCACGACGTCCGAGAGAGTGGCGTCGGGCGGGATGGCCGCGTCGTCGAGACCGGCCGTGTTCCGGAGGAGCTCGTCCACGGTGATGCGGTCGAGGGGGGGCGCGAGATCCGGGAGGTAGCGCCCGATGGGTGCGTCCACGTCCAGGGACCCCGCGGCGCTCAGCGCCCTGGCGGTCGCGGCGATCAGGATCTCGGTGAAGCCGGCGAAGGGAAAGAGGGCGCGGGACGTCAGCGTGTCCGTGGTCTCGTGGGAGGGGTGCCCCCACGCGCGGAGCAGGAGCAGCTCGCCTTCGTGGTACACGCCCACCACGGCCCCGGACGGAACCGCCCCGAGCTTCGATTCGACGAGCTCCTCGAGGCCCTGGGCCTGGAGCGTCGAGACGGGAAGGGCGACGCCGGCGAGGGCCAGCGTCGCGAGGACGGGGATGCGGCTTCGGCGATTCACGATGACCGATGGCTGCTCGGGTGAGAGATTGCCCAACGATAACGGCTCTCCTCCACCCTTCCAATGCGTGGAACCCACTGATACCTTACAAGGCTCATCGATCCCGCTCCGAGCCGCGGTCGGCGCCGCAGCCGACCGTTCGCCGGGGCCACGGCGCACGCCAGACCGAGGGAACTGCACATGCGGCTCTACGAAGTCGTCTACATCATCGACCCCGCCCTCGGCGAGGACGAGGTCGACACGAAGCTCGACAAGCTCCACGAGTTGGCCACCGGGGAAGGCGGCGAGGTCCGGGCCGTCGATCACTGGGGCAACCGCCAGCTGGCCTACCCCATCCGCGGGGAGAACACCGGCTACTACGTCGTGTCCCAGTTCACGGCCGATCCGGCGGCCCTCGCCGAGTTCGAGCGCCTGGTCAAGCTGGACGACGCCGTGCTCCGCTACCTCCTCGTGCTCAACGAGGGCGAGCCCACGTCCGGGCACTCGATCCTGGCCGAGGCCCCCCCGGGGGGCGAGGCCGTGGAAGAGGAGGACGAGGACGACGAGGAGGACGAGGAGGAGGACGACGACAGCCCCCCCGAGTTCCAGGGTGGGCGCGGCCGTCGCCGCCGGCACGAGGGACCCCGGGTGGAGCTTCTCAACTACAAGGACGTCGGTACGTTGTCCCGCTTCCTGACCGAGCAGGGGAAGATCCTCCCTCGACGGACGACCAAGGTGAACGCGCCCTTTCAGAGACAGCTGGGGCAGGCGGTCAAGCGGGCCCGGTTCCTCGCCCTGATCCCGTACGTGCGGGACCACGAGGCGTAGGCGGGTCGCCGACGCGGATGGCGGACCCCGGCGCGGGGGAGGAGCGGGAGGCCAGGGTGGACCCGTCGGCCTCCGACTCCGTCCGGGAGGCCGGGGGCCGAGACCGCTCCTGGGTCCGGGCTTTGGCCCTCTTCCTGGCGGTCCTCGGAATGACCGTCGTGTCCCCCAGCGTTCTGGTGGGGATCCCCCTGATCGTCCTGGTGCTCGTCTTGCGGGCGCGTCGCTTCGGCGCCCTGTTGGCGGCGGCGCTCGCGGCGCTTCTCGCCTTCGGGGGCGTGGGTCGGGACGGGGTGTGGTTCGTCGAGCGCGGGTGGGCCATCCTGCTCGGTGGCTGGTTCGTCGCGCTGACGTTGCGGTGGCCCGGAGCCCGGCTGACCTCCCGGGTGCTGGGGGCCGTGGGGGGCTCGGTGGCGGTCTTCGCGGCGCTCCTGACGACCCGGCTGGCTCCGTGGCCGGTGCTGGATTGGCTGATGGCCCAACGGATCCGCACCGAGATCATGGCGGGTCTGTCGGTGTTGCGCGGCGCGGACCAGGCCCTGCCGGAGTCGCTCGTGAGCGGGGTGTACCGGATGGCGGACGCCCAGGTGCAGGTGTTTCCGGCCGTGCTCGCCCTGGCCTCGATGGCGGGTCTGGCCGTGGCGTGGTGGCTCTACGTGACCCTCTCACGAGGTCGGGACGGAGGGCTCGGGCCGGTGCGTGACTTCGGGTTCACGGACCAGCTCGTGTGGCTCCTGATCGCGGGGCTGGCGCTGGTCCTGTTCGGAGGAGAGGGTGCGCTTGGCCGGGCCGGGTGGAATGCCGTCGTGTTCATGGGGGCGCTGTACGCCGTCAGGGGCGTGGCCGTCACGCTCTTCCTGACCGGCGGGATCTCGCTCCTCTGGGGCGCGCTGTTCCTGGTGGCGCTGTTGTTCCTGTGGCCCGTGATCGCCGTGAGCGCCGCGGTGATCGGGCTGGGTGACACGTGGTTGAAGGTGCGGGAGCGGGCCGGTCGGCTCGTGGCCTGACGGGCGCCGGGGGTCCCCGGTGGACGAGAATCCAAGGAGAGGACGATGGTGAAGGTCATTCTGAAGGAGGACATGGACAACCTGGGCGAGTCCGGCGACATCGTGGACGTCAAGCCCGGGTACGCGCGCAACTACCTCATCCCCCAGGGAATGGCGTACGAGGCGAGCGAAGCCAACGTCCGTCGCCTGGAGGAGGAGAGGAAGCGGGCGGAGGAGCGGGCCAAGCGGGACTACCTGGAGGCGCGGCGTCGGGCTTCACAGATCGGCGGCGCCAGCCTGACCTTCCACGCCCGCGCAGGCGAGGAGGGCAAGCTCTTCGGCTCCGTCACGAACGCCGACATCGCGGACCGTCTCAACCAGATGGACCTCGACTACGAGGTCGACCGCCGCTGGGTGCGCCTCGAGGAGCCGCTCAAGGAGCTCGGCGCGTACATGGTGACCGTCCGGTTCCACGCCGACGTGGAGGAGGAGGTGGAGGTCCGGGTCGAGCGGGAAGAGGGATGACGGAGCTGAGGGGAATGCGAGAGGTCGACGCATCGTCGTTCGAGATGCCCGAGCCGGTCGAGCGAGCCGCGGACCTCGCCCTCGAGCGGAAGGCCGAGGGAGTGGTGGTGCTCGACCTGCGTGGGATCTCGTCGGCGACCGACTTCTTTCTCATCGGCAGCGGGAACTCGGACATCCAGGTCCGGGCCATCGCGGACCACGTCATCGAAGAGCTGAAGAAGGAGGACGTGCGTCCGGGGCACGTCGAGGGGAGGGAAGGAGGTCGCTGGGTGCTGATCGACTACATCGACTTCGTCGTGCACGTCTTCCATCCCCACGCACGGGAATTCTATCAGCTCGAGAACCTCTGGGGCGACGCGCCGCAGCGGGAGATCGAGGACTGACGGGGGCGGGCCTCGCACTCCGCTCCCGCCCCCGGCCGGGGCGGCGGATTGCAGGAGAAAAGCCCGAGCCGTTACCTTCACCGCGTTCGGGCGGGCTCCGGAGCGCGGACCCCGCCGGGCCCGTCCAGACCCACATACGAACCCACCCGAAGTGAATGCCCGGATGACCGAGGGACCCCAGGCCTGGCGGCCGCTGCCACTCGAGGCCGGGGAACCCACCTCCCTCGACCTCTCCGGCACCCGGGGTGCCGCCCTCGTCCTCCTCGCCTCGCCCGCCACCCACGCGTCCGGATGGGCGGCCCGGGCGGCTACGGAGATCGCCCGGTACCGGGCCGGGGCGGACGCCCGTCTCCTCCTGGCCGACCTCGACCTCGAACGCCCGCGGCTCCACACGGAGCTCGGACGCGACAACGGTGAGGGTATCAGCGACGCGTTTCTGTTCGGCGCGTCGCTGGGGCGGGTGGCCCTTCCGACGGAGGACGGCTTCCTCTTCGTCCCGGCCGGAACCGCCGTCGCCGATCCTGCCCGGGTCCTCAGCAGCCGGAGGTGGGAGGCCGTGACGGAGGGGTTCGAGGGCGCCGGAGCCGAGCTGTTCCTGTTCGTTCCCTGGGACCTGCCCGGCCGGGGCGCGATCCTCGAGCGGGCCGGTGCCGCGGTCCTCCTCGCGGAGCGCGAGGAGGTCGACGTCCTGGACGTCGAGGGGCTGGGGATCGGCGCCGTCCTGGGACCGGCGGACGAGGCTCCGGAGCCGGCGATGGAGAAGGACCCCGAGGAGTCGCCCGCCGAGGAATCGGTCGCCGAGGCCGCCACCTTCGCGGAGGCCTCCGGGGAGGGGGAGACGGCCGCCGAGGGGGACGTGACCGAGGACCCGCCTCCGCCCGGGGTCGATCCCACCGCGCCCCTGTCCGCCGACGAGCTCGTCCCGCCGGAGGAGGACTGGGCGTGGGAAGAGGACGAGGTCCCCTTCGAGTCGGTGGCGGCCCGGAGCGGTGAGAGGCGGAGCTCCCGGGCGCTCCTGGTCTCGCTCGCCGTCGTCGTCGTGCTCCTGATCCTGGTGGTGCTCGCGGCCCTCGCGGGAGTCGTCCGGATCCCGGGGATCCCGGCGCTGGGCGGCGCCGGGGCCGGCGTCGCGGATACGCGTCCCGTCGGGGAACCCACCGAGGCCTCCGGTAGCGAGGGCGAGGCGGCGCCCCCGGTCTCGCCCGGCGGCACCGCCGACCCCTCCGCTCCCGGCGCGGACGCCGCCGGGTCCCTCGCCCGTTCGATGGCCGTGGGCTCGTACCGTGACCTGAGCGAAGCGCTGGAGCGGGGGCGGTCCCTCTCGGCCCGCGATTCGACCATGGTGGTGGCGGTCTCGCCCGTCGACGTCGAAGGTGCCACGTGGTACCGGATCCTCCTCGCGCCGGCGCCCGTGGGGGAACCGGCGTCCGTCCGCTCGACCCTGGCCGAACGACTCGGAGGAATCGATGCGTCCGGGTGGTTCGAACGTCCCACACCCTTCGCGTTCGACCTCGGAGACGCACCGTCGCTCGAGGCCGGCCGATCGCGAGTCGCCCTGCTCGCCGACCAGGGCATCCCCGCGTATCTGGTCGAGCTCCGCCCGCCCGGGGCGTCCGGACCGACCTACCGGGTGTACGCCGGGGCCTACTCCGGACCCGCCGAGGCCGCGCACATGCGGGACCTCCTGCGGAGCCGGGGCTTCGCGGGTGTACCTCTGGTACCCCGTGAGGGCCGCGCCCCCGGCGCCTCGGCGCATCCGCCTGCATGAAGCTCACTTCCCTCCGCGTCCACGGCTTCAAGTCGTTCGCCGACGCCACGGAGGTCGAGTTCCACGAGGGGATCACGGCCATCGTCGGGCCCAACGGCTGCGGCAAGTCGAACATCAGCGACGCCATCCGCTGGGTGCTCGGCGAGCAGCGTCCGACCGCCATCCGCGGCGCGAAGATGGAGGAGGCCATCTTCCAGGGGAGCGTGCACCGTCGGCCCGTCAACCGCGGCTCGGTCACCATGGTCGTGTCGAACGAGGACGGAACCCTTCCCGTGCCGTTCGGCGAGGTCGAGATCGGTCGCGTCGTCTACCGGGACGGCGGGAGCGACTATTCGGTCAATCGCTCCGTCGTACGGCTGAAAGACGTCGTCGACCTCACGCGGGACACGGGTCTCGGGGCGAACGCCTACAACGTCATCGAGAACCGGATGATCGACGCCATCCTCTCGGACCGGGCCGACGAGCGCCGGTCGCTGTTCGAGGAGGCCGCGGGGATCGGGAAGTACAAGGACCGCCGCAAGTCCGCCAGCCGCCGGCTCGAGCGGGCGGAGAACGACCTCCAGCGGCTCGAGGACGTCATCTCCGAGGTCCGGACGAAGGTGCGCTCGCTGGCGCGCCAGAAGGGCAAGGCCGAGCGCTACCTGAAGCTCCGCGAGCGTCGGTTGGACCTCGAGGTGGCCGTCGTGGGGCACCAGCTCGACAAGCTCTCGGTCCGCCTCGGGCAGGTCGAGAAGGAGCTCGAGGGCGAGACCCACGAGGGCCAGGGGAAGGTGGCCGAGGTGCGCACGGCCGAGGCGCGGGTCGAGGAGCTTCGGATCGAGCAGGTCGAGGCCGAGCGGGCGCGGGCCCTCGCCGCCGGACGCCTCGAGGAGATCCGGTCCACGCTGGTCCGGTGGGAGAGGGACCTGGCCGTGGCCGAGGAGCGGGCGACGTACGCCGAGCGGAGGCTGGGGCAGATCGCGGCGGAGCGTGCGGACGCGCGAGAGCGTGCGGACGCTCGGGAGGACGAGGCCCGGACGCTGCGGGAGGACGCCGGGACCGTCCGGGAGGAGCTGAGCGACGCGCAGGCGGAGCTGGCCCGGTGCAGGGAGGCGGTCGGTGCCGTGCGGGCTCGCCTCCAGGAAGCGCGGGAGGAGCTCGAAGGCCTCGAGGCCCGGGGGATGGAGATCGCCCGCCGCGTGGCGCAGCTGGAGGGCGACGCCGAATCGGCCCGGGCCCAGGCCGCTGAGCTCGAGCGGCGCCTGGAGCGGCTGGAGGGCGAGCTCACCGAGGCCGCCGACACGTTGACCGACCTGGAGCAGCAAGGGGACCTCTTCAGGGATCGTCTGGACGTGCTCGCCGCGGACGTGGAGGAGGCCCGCGAGGACGTGGAGGCCGGGCGCAGGGAGCTGGAGGAGGCGCGTCGGGAGCTCGATCGCGCGCGGGAGACGGAGATCGAGGCCGCCGATCGGGCGTCCTCCCTGGAGGCACGTCGCCGGGCTCTGGAGGAGATGGACCGGGCCGGCGAGGGGATGGAGCCGGCCGTGAACGCGGCGCTGGCGGCGGGCCTGGAGGGGGTGTTGGGTCCCCTGGTCGACTACCTCGGGACGCCCTCGGGGGTCGCCCGCGCGGTGGAGGCGTTCCTCGGGCCCCTCGCCCGGGGCCTGGTCGTCCGGAACGGCGACGGGGTGCGTCGGGTCCGCGCGTGGTTCGAGGAGCGGTGGGGAAAGGGTGGCGGACTGATCGTCCTCCCCCTCGACGCCGTGCCGCCGACCGGCGAAGCCCGGGGCACGCTGCTGGACGCGGTGGAGCCACGCGGCGAGGGCGCCCCCTGGGTGCGGGCCCTCCTGGCGGACGTCGACCTGGCGGACGCGGCCGCGGTCCTCGCCGGAGAGCCGGACGGAAGGGCCCGCGTGGCGGCGGACGGCACGATGCGCGACCGGCACGGCGTCTTCCGGATCGGCAATCCCACCGGGGCCACGGGAGTCCTGGAGCGGAAGGAGGAGCTCGGCCGGCTGGAGCGGGAGGCCGCCGAGGCCCGGCGGAAGGCCGAGGACGCGCACGACGTCCGGGAGCGGAGCCGGGCGGTCGTCCGGGAGCGGGAAGAGGGCGTGGAGGAAGCGCGCGGCCGGCTGCGCGAGGCGCAGGACGCCCACCGGGAGGCCTCGGCCGAGGTCGCGGCCCAGACGGACCGTCGGGCGCGAATGGACCGGCACCGGGACGAGCTGGCCCGGCAGGTCGAGGGAACGCGGGCTGCCCGGGCTCGCTCGCTGGAGCGCGCCGGCGCGGCGACCGAGGACCGGGAGGCGCTCCTCGAGGAGGAGAAGGAGCTGGCCGAGCGTCAGCGGGCCGCCCGGGCCTCGTTGGAGGAGGTGCAAGAGGAGTGGGAGGCCGCGCGCGGCGAGGAGAACCGGCTGGCCGTGCGGGCGACGCGGCTCGAGGGGGAGGTCGGCCGTCTGGAGGAGCGACTGGCGAACGCCGAGGAGGCGCGGGCGGCGGCGCTCGGTCGGGTGGAAGCGCTGGACCACGAGGAGGAGAGCCTCCGGGAGCAGCTCGAGCAGGCCCGGGCGCTCCGGGAGGAAGGACGCGAGGCGACGACCGAGCTGCTGGCGAAGCGCGAAGCCGCCGAGGGGGGCCTGAGGGAGCGGTCCGAGGCCCTGGAGTCGGTCGTCGAGACCCTCCACGCCGCGGAGCGACGGGCCCGGGAGGCCCGGCAGGCGGAGCGGGAGGCCTCGGACCACCGCCACCAGCTGGAGCTGGAGCGCCAGGAGCTGGACGGTCGGATCGGCCGCATCCGGGACCGGCTGGAGGGCGAGTGGGGCCGCCCGCTGGAGGCGCTCGTGGAGGAGGCGACGCCGCTCGAGCCGGAGGCCCTCGAGGATCCCGGGGCGCTCCGAGAGGAGCTGCGGGACGTGATGGCGCGACTGGAGCGTATCGGACCGGTCAACATGCTGGCCGTCGAGGAGCACGCGGAGGAGTCGGAGCGCCTGGAGTTCCTGGAGGGCCAGTTCGCCGACCTCGTGGAGGCGCGAGACGACCTGCGCCAGGCCATCAAGGAGATCAACCAGACGGCCACGCGGCTCTTCATGGACACCTTCGAACGCATCCGGGAGAACTTCCGCAGCGTCCACGCCCGCCTGTTCGAAGGCGGGGAGGCCGATCTCTGGCTCGTGGAGGAGGACGATCCCCTCGAGTCGCCCATCGAGATCCACGCGTCCCCGAAGGGCAAGAAGACGCAGCGGATCGACCTCCTCTCGGGCGGGGAGCGGGCGCTGACCGCGCTGTCCCTCCTCTTCGCGATCTACCTCGTCAAGCCGAGTCCCTTCTGCGTGCTGGACGAGGTCGACGCCCCGCTCGACGAGAACAACATCGGCCGGTTCATCCGGCTCCTCGACGAGTTCAAGAAGCAGACGCAGTTCATCGTCATCACGCACAATCCCCGCACGATCGAGGCGGCCGACTGGATCTACGGCGTTACGATGGAGGAGCCCGGGGTCAGCAACATCGTCGGCGTGCGGCTCGAGGACGCCCTGGAGCAGGCTCGGGGCACCGCGGCGTGAGAGTGGCCGTCCCGTGCGGCTGACGGTTCTCGGCTCGGGCACCCTCCTCCCGGACGACGACCGACGCAGCCCCGCGCACCTGATCGAGACCGACCGCGCGCGGATCCTCCTCGACTGCGGGGCCGGCACCGTGCACGGGCTCGACCGCCACGGGGTCGACTGGCGGCGGATCTCGCACCTCGCCGTCAGCCATTTCCACACCGACCACGTCGGAGACGTCGCGCCGCTGCTCTGGGCCCTGAGGCACGGGATGCGCCCCCCGCGAAGTGCGCCGCTGACGGTCCTGGGGCCGCCGGGGATCGGCCGCTTCATGGAGTCGCTGGGGGAGGCCCACGGGGCGTTCGTCCTGGATCCGGGGTTCCCGGTGGTGGTGGTCGAGCTTCGTCGGAGGGACCAGTGGGCCGACCCCACCGCCCAGGTCCGCCTCTCCTGTGCGCCGGCGTTCCACACGGAGGAGTCGGTCTGCTGGCGTGTCGAGACCCCCGAGGGCGTGGTCGGTTACACGGGCGACACCGGCGAGGACGACGGGGTGGCGACGTTCCTCCGGGGCGCGGGCGTGCTCGTGTCCGAGTGCAGCCTTCCCGATCCTCCCGAGATCGAGACCCACCTCACCCCCCGCGGGGTGGCCCGGCTGGCCGCGACGGCCCGCCCCGAACTCCTGCTCCTCACCCACCTCTATCCGTTCCTGGACCCCGAGGAGCTCCCCGACCTCGTCCGGCGGGCCGGGTACCGGGGGGCGGTGCGGACGGCCCGGGACGGGACCCGTGTCGTGCTGGAGCGGGGCGAGGCCCCGCGGGTCGAGCCGGATCCCGGCGGCGAGGCGGCGTAGACGCGCTCCCGGGTCCACGCTAGACTTCGTGGCTCGGGTCCGCGGGGCTCAGCGTCCTCTTCGGCGACGGTCGGGCGCCGCGGAAACCCGTTCGGCAGAGGGACCGAGAGGCACGAGGTGGATCATGCTGGTCGTGATGAAGCACAACGCCTCCGACGACGAGATCACCAACGTCGTCGAGACGATCGAGGACATGGGGTACGATGCCCGACCCATCCCCGGCGAGCAGCGCACCGCCGTGGGCCTCATCGGCAACGACGGACGCGTGGACTCCGCCCGGCTGGAGGGGCAGCCCGGCGTTCTCGAGGTCATCTTCGTCACCCATCCCTACAAGCAGGTCTCCCGGGAGTGGAAGGACGAGGACACCCTCGTCGAGCTCCCCAACGGGACCGTCGTGGGCGGCGGCGACGTCGCCCTGTTCGCCGGCCCCTGCGCCGTGGAGAGCCGGGAGCAGATCCTCGAGAGCGCTCGGCTCCTCCGTGAGATGGGCGCCACGGTCCTCCGGGGCGGTGCCTTCAAGCCGCGCACCTCGCCGTACTCCTTCCAGGGGCTCGGCGAGCGTGGGCTCGAGCTCCTGGCCGAGGCCCGGGAGGCCACCGGGATGGTCGTGGTGACCGAGGCCCTCGACCCGGAGGGGGCGGACCTCGTGGCGGAGTACGCGGACATCGTCCAGGTCGGCGCCCGCAACATGCAGAACTACGCGCTCCTGCGGAGGGTGGGACAGCTGGGCAAGCCGGTGCTCCTGAAGCGGGGGATGAGCGCCACGATCGACGAGCTGCTCCTGGCCGCCGAGTACATCCTGAACGAGGGGAACGAGTCGGTCATTCTGTGCGAGCGAGGCGTCCGGAGTTTCGACAATCACACCCGCAACCTCCTGGATCTCACCGCCATCCCCGTGGTCCAGGCCCTCTCCCACCTCCCCATCATCGCGGATCCCAGCCACGGGACCGGCATCCGCGCCAAGGTCATCCCGATGGCGAGGGCGGCCGTGGCCGCCGGCGCCGACGGGCTGATGGTCGAGGTCCATCCCGACCCCGAGAGGGCCCTGTCCGACGGAGCCCAGTCGCTCTATCCGGCGCAGTTCGGGGAGCTGATGAAGCAGATCGAGGAGATCGCGCGCGCCATCGGACGCGACCTCGTGCCGGGGCTCGAGGCCGCCCCGGCCCACCGGGCCTGACCCGCTCCGGGCCCCACCCCTCCCCCCTCCCCCCGAAACTCTCGCGGCGCTCCATCGTATTGCGATATATCCTTCCACGGTATACCGTGAGACGATGCAAATGGACTCATCCCCCACACCACGCCGACCATGACACCAGGCCAGGGTCCCGCCTCGTCGGAAGAAGTGGCGCGTCACGTGCCCCTCTCGGAGCCGGTCTACCAGATCCTCCTCTCGCTATCGGATCGGGCCCGCCACGGATACGCAGTCATCCAGGACGTCCGGGACCGCACGGGCGGGGCGGTGGAGCTCACGGCGAGCACGCTCTACGGCGCTCTGAAGAGGCTCCGGGGCGACGGACTCGTCCGTGAGGTGGAGCGGCCCCCCGCGGAAGCGGACGACGATCCGCGCCGGCGCTACTACACCCTGACGGGCCCGGGTCGGGAGGTCCTCCGCGCGGAGGCCCTCCGGTTGAGGAGGGCGGTCGACGCCGCCGTCCGGAAGGGGCTGGTGTCGTCGCGGGGGGCGGGGGAAGGGTGAGCGAGCGCTTCTCCGCCCGCTGCGTTCAGCGGGCGATGCGTGTGCTCCTTCCCGGCGCCGCCCGGGACGAGTACGGGGAGGAGCTCGAGCGGACGGCGGCCCGCCTGCTGGCCGACGCCCGGGCCCGGGGCGGTCGGATCTCGGAGCTGCGCGTGCTGCTCCGGGAGCTGG
>JASFUL010000034.1:0-20211 GCA_050050315.1 Gemmatimonadota bacterium | reverse complement strand
ATGGCGCTCCTCTTCCTCGTGGGTACGCACACCTCCTTCGTGCCCCGGGTGAACCTCTGATGGCGTTGTCCGAGGAGCGGCTGCGCGGGCTGCTCGCCTGGCTGGCGATCCTCCTGCTCGTCGTCCCCGTCGGCGGCGCCCTCTGGCTGGGCGTGGCCGAGGGCGAGTCGCCGTGTATCCTGTGCTGGGCCCAGCGCACCTCGATGGTGCTGATCGCCCTGGTGGCGCTGTTCGTCGTCCGGTACGGCCCGCGCCCCCGCTACGTCGGGATGCTGGTCCTGCTGGGCGCGTGGGGGACGTTCATGGCGATCCGCCACTCCTCCCTGCACGTGGCTCGGGACGTCGGCCAGGGCTTCGCGATCAACATCATGGGTGCCCACACGTACACCTGGGCATGGGTGATCCACTGGGTGGTGCTCGTGGTCGGGGGCCTGCTGCTGCTGTTCGTGCGGGGTCCGCTGTCGGGGCGGGACGGGCTGCAGGTCGGGCGGGTGGGCCGCTTCGCCATGGGGCTGATGGTCGTGGTCGTCGCGGCCAATGCCCTGCAGGCGTTCGCCTCGACGGGACCGCCCCCCTACCTGGGCCAGGGAGACCCGGTGCGGCTCTCGCTGGACCCGCGACTGTGGGTCTGGTCCACGGGGGAGATGCAGGGCGCCGTCTCGTGGCGGGGGTCGTGGGACGTCCCGGAGCCCGACGCCTCGGACGTCGATCCGGACCCGGCCGGGGGCCCCCTGGCCGGTCTTCCCGAGCTGTCCGTGCGGCGCTGGGAGCGGGTCTCGGCGCCGCTGGACGGGCGCCTCACCGGGTTCGCCCTGGCCCCGGCCGCGGTGCCGGCGTCGGCGGATTCCGCCGAGGGTCCGGTGCCGGCGGCTCCGGTCCCGGCCGTGGCGGTCACGGAGGGTTACGGCGTCTACGTCCTGGACGGCACGCTCTCCCGCGTGCTGCACCGTGTCGTGCTGGACCCCGCCTTCAGCGTGGACCTGACGCCCATGGTGGGCGCCGCCTTGCTGGGGGCGGACACGCTCGCGGTGGTCTCCACCAACAAGAGCTACGTGCTCCTCCGCACGGATTCCGCGGCGGACGCCGAGCGAGAATGGCGGCACTTCCTGGAGACGGACGGCGCCGTGACCGAGCTGAGCCGGTCACGCTTCGCCACCATGCGGGCACGACAGATGTACGTGCTGTCGCTGGCCTACGATCCGGACGCGGACGAGCTCGTCACGGTCGGCGTGCCGTCGCCGCGGCACCCGAGCCTCGTGGTGTCGCGCTTCGACCGGGCCGACTTCGTGCTCTCGTCGGAGTTCCTGCCCGACCTGGGGCCGGGGCTCGTGCTCCGCGACCCGGAGCGGGGGCTGGGCGAGTACGTGGTGACCGGGGCCACCGTGACCGACGGTCGGCTCTACGCGTTCAGCGCCGCGTACTCGACCCTGCTGGTGATCGATCTGCGGTCGGAAACCGTCGTCGCCGCCTACGCCGTGCCCGGCATCTCGGACCCGGTGGGCGTCGCCACCCGCGGACGGGAGCTCTTCGTGACGCAGGCCGACGGCCGCATCGCCGTGCTCGAGGGAGTGCTTCCCCAGGCACTTCTCCGGTTGAGGCCGCGGGGCTCGGGGCCGCTTCCCGGCGGCTGAGCACGGAGCGGCATCGCTCCGTCCCGCTGCGGGCTGCCCGGACCGCCGACTACGTCGGGGAGCTCCCGTCCAGCCGCTCCGCGAGGGCGTCGAAGGCGTCGGCCAGCGCGCCGACCATGGCCGCGGCGTGGTGGCGCCAGGCCTGGGTCGGTGGGGAGGGAGAGCCCCCCAGCGTCTGGGCCAGCGGCGGGAACGCTCCCAGCCGCTTGTGGGGATGCTGCACCGCGTGCTCCACCAGCTGCACGCCTTCCAGGGTGAGCTGGGCGGTCGTCCCCTGCTGATAGGAGAGGAGCTGGGCGTCCTCCAGGTACTGGAGCATCCCCTGGATCTGTTCCGGGTCCTGCGCGCCCACGGCCTCGGCGAGCTTCTCGACGGACATCTGGCTGACGGGGTCGCCGTTCGTCAGCTGGTAGATGGCCAGCAGGAGACGGAGCCGGCTGCTCTGACGCGCGTGAACGACATCGGAGAGAGTGGGCATCGGCCTCGGGGCAGAGGAGCATCGGGACCCGTTCCGCCTTCGCGGCAGGGCACGAGCCGATCACTATCTCAAAGCTACTTCCGGGCGCTCATCGGACCAAGCGGCGGTCGGGCGCCGTAGTACCCGCCCACCGCCCTACGCAGCCCCGGCCGGGCACGCTCCGCCACGCCCCCCGCGGCCGGAAGGTCGCGGGGGAGCGACCAGAGGTGGGCCATCTCGAGCTGTCCGTCCTTGGCCGCGGCGCCCTCGAGATCCCCGCGGGCGATCCGCGGCGCGTACCACTTCGCGCTGCCGCTCGCGTCGTTCAGCGGAGCCGCCAGCAGCGAGCCGCCCGACAGCTCCCCCAGGACCACCCAGGGCCGGTCCCCGTGGTAGAGGGTGAAGCGGGGGCCCGCACCCGCCGATCGCAGGAGGTGGCCCGGCCACACGATGGACCAGCAGCGCTCGCCGGTGAAGAGGCGACGGGCGAGCTGGGGCCGGAGGGAGGCCCCACGTCCCAGGGAGCCCAGGACCATGCGCTCGTCGACGGCGCCGACCCACACGACCTCGCCCTCGTCCGCGCACGCGGCCAGGGTCAGCCGGTTCCCCGGGGCCTTGAGGGCGCCCTCGTGGACGGCGATCACGACCTCGTCGGTCGGGGGAGGGAAGCGGAGCCTCGCGAGCTCGTCCGGGTCGAGCAGCGCGAGGCTCCCGGGGGGCATGCTGGCCATGGCCTACGCTCCCCCACTCCGGACCGTTGCCGGAGGGATGGCCTCTACCGCCACCCCGGAGGCGGCACCCGCCCGTGCGTCGCCTGCTCGAAGGCGTAGGCCAGCTCCAGGAGCCGGGGCTCGCTGCACGGCCCCCCGGTGAAGCCCACGCCGAACGGCTCGGGCCGGGGCTCGAACCCCTCCGGGAGGGGAGGGTCGTACTCCCCCTCGATCAGGGTGAAGGGCACGATGACCGTCGGGTACCCCGGCCGGGCGGCGAGGCTCGCGCTGCTGGGGCCCGGGAAGAGGAGCGCGTCGAGGTCGAGGGCGTCCATCACCTCGTCGATCCCGTGCTCCCCGGCCAGCCGGAGGTCCCGGGCGCGGTCCTCCTCGTAGGCCGCCCGGTCCGCCTCCAGGTCCAGGGCGTCCGCGCCGTCGAGGCGCGCCTGCTCGTACTTGAGGGCGCCGGCGGCCCGGTGGCCCAGGTTCCACTCCCGGAGCTCGGTGAGCGTCGCCACGGGCGCCGTCACCCCCAGCGTCTCCAGCCACGCGTTGAAGTCGCGCTTCATTCCGTACGACAGGACGCTGCTGCGCCCGTTGAGGAGGAAGTTGCCCTCCGGATCGGGGTCGACCACGCTCGGGATGTCGGCGGGGTCGACGACGGTGGCGCCCTGCCGCTCCAGCACGTCGATCGCCTCGTCCATGGCCGCCCGCTCCGCGTCGGACAGGCCGCCCCGGGTCCGGTCGGAGCCGGGGACCTCGACCGGATCGTAGTAGTAGGCGCGCGGGATCCCGATGCGGGCGCCCTGGAGCCCGTCGGCGTCCAGGAACGCCGTGTAGTCGTTGTCCGGCGGCGGGGCACAACGGTCGGTCGCGGGATCGTTCGGGTCCGGCTCCCGTCCCTCCATCGCGCCGAGGAGGATGGCGGCGTCGGTGACCGTCCGCGCCATCGGTCCCGGGGTGTCCTGGTCGGCGGTGATGGGGATCACCCCCCATCGGCTGACCCGCCCTACGGTGGGCTTCACGCCCGCGAGCATGGTGGCGTGGGAGGGCGAGAGGATGGACCCCGACGTCTCCGTGCCGACGTTGCCCGCCCAGAAGCTCATCGCGGTCCCGATCCCCGAGCTGGAGCCCCGGACCCTCATGACGGGACGCCCGTCGTCACGTCCTTCCCGGGGATCGCGGCGCGGGTCGTACGGGTTGAGCCCCTGGCCCCCCACCGCGCTGTAGTTCCCCGGCATCCCCGACGCCATGAAGTTGGCGAGCTCGGTCATGACGGTCTTGGCCAGGATGATCGCGCCCGCGTCCTCGAGGTTCGCCGCGAGGGTGGCCTCGTACGGCGGCGTGTAGCCTCGGAACGCCAGCGCACCGCCCGTCGTCGGCATCTCGGTCGTGTGGATGTTGTCCTTGAGCGCGACGGGGACGCCGTGGAGCGGTCCGTGCACGCGACCCGCGGCGCGCTCCCGGTCGAGGCTGTCGGCCACCTCGAGGGCCCGGGGGTTCACCGCGATGGTCGCGTTCACCCGTTCCTCGTACAGGGCGATGCGCAGGAGGTGGGCCTCCACGAGCTCCCGGGACGTGAGGCGTCCCTCCTCCATGGCCCGCTGCATGTCGGGAATGGTGGCCTCGACCACGTCGAAGGGCTCGTCGGCGCCCTCGGGTGGGGTGCACGAGCCGAGGGCCAGGACCGCCGCACCCGCGAGGAGCGCGAGGACGGGACGGCGTCGGGATGGGGTCGTCATGGACGGTCGCCTCGGGATCGGGTGGCAAGTGAGCCCGGAGACCGGCGTCCGCTCCCGCCGGCCGACTCCGGGGGTGACCGGGAACATGGCTCCGCGCGGGAGGTCGCGCCAGCGCTCGGCGAGACGGCCCCGGGGGGCCGGGGCCGCCGGTCCACGGGTTCCCGACCGTTCCGGAAGATCCTCGGCGTCGTTAGCCTTCCGGCACCCCCGAGACCGGAGCCGCCGTGGCCGTCATCACCGTCCGAGAGCTCAGCAAGGAGTTCCGTGTCAAGGTGCGCGCTCCGGGGCTCGGTGGGGCGATCCGCGCACTGTTCCGGCCCGCCTATCGGAGGGTCCAGGCGGTGGACGGTATCTCGTTCGAGGTCGAGCAGGGTGAGCTGGTCGGCTTCCTGGGGCCGAACGGGGCGGGGAAGACCACCACGCTCAAGATCCTCACCGGTCTTCTGCACCCCACGGGCGGCGGCGCCACCGTCGCGGGCTTCACCCCCTGGAACGCCGGCGCGGCCTTCAAGCGGCGCATCGGCCTGGTGCTGGGCAACAAGCAGCAGCTCATGTGGGACCTCCCGCCCGAGGAGACGTTCCTGCTGAACCGGGCCATCTACGGCGTGCCCCGGGAGGAGTACCGCAGGAACCGGGACGAGCTCGTCGAGCTCCTCGGGCTCAGCGAGGTGCTGGACAAGCCCGTCCGGCAGCTGTCCCTCGGCGAGCGCATGAAGTGCGAGCTGGCCGCGGCGCTGCTGCACGGGCCCGACCTCCTCTTCCTCGACGAGCCGACGCTGGGACTCGACCTCGCCGCCCAGGAGACGATCCGGGCCTTCCTGTCCGCGTACCGGGAGCGCCATGGCGCCGCCATCCTGCTCACCTCCCACTACATGGCGGACGTCACGGCCCTCGCGTCGCGGGTCGTCATCATCAACAGCGGCCGCCTGCTGTGGGACGGCGAGCTGGACATCCTGGCCGAGCGGATCGCACCCGTGCGGAGGATCGAGCTGGTCCTCGCCGAGCCCGTGCCGGGCGACCGTCTCGCGCCGCACGGCCGCGTCCTCGTGGACGCGTTCCCCCGGGTGGTGCTCGAGGTGCCCCGGAGGGACATCGCCCGGACGAGCGCCGCCCTGCTCGAGGCGCTGCCGGTGGTGGACCTGGCGATCAAGGAGCCGCCGATCGAGGAGGTGATCTCCCGGGCCTTCCGGGGGGAGGGGACGGCGTGAGGGCCGCCGGGATGGTCGATCGCTACGTCGCGCTGATCCGGGCGGCCTGGCTCGTCGACCTGCAGTACCGTGCGGCGATCATGATCTGGCTGGTGCTCGGCGTGGCACAGCCGCTGGTCATGCTGGCGATCTGGTGGAGCGTCGCCGCCGACGGGAGCGTCGCCGGCTTCGGGCAGGACGACTTCGCCCGCTACTTCTTCGCCCTCCTCCTGGTGGAGCAGCTCACCATCGCGTGGGACATCTGGTACATCGACCGCTGGATCCGGAAGGGAGAGCTGAACACCCGGCTGGTGCGACCCATCAGCCCCGTGCACGAGGCGATCGCCGACAACCTGGCCTACAAGGCCCGCGCCGTGCTCACCGTCGTGGTGGTCTGGGGTGTCGTGGCGGCGTTCTGGCCCGCCGTGCGTCTCCCGTTCGATCCGGTCCGGTGGGCGGGGGCCGCGCTCGCCGTGGTGCTCGCGGCGGGGATCCAGTTCCTGGTCAGCTACGTCCACGGCCTGCTGGCGTTCTGGACGACCCGGGCCACCGGGGTCTTCCAGCTCCAGTACGGGCTTTCCCTCTTCCTGGCCGGGCGGATCGCGCCTCTGGCGCTGCTCCCACCCGCGGTGGCCACGGTCGCCGGCGTCCTGTGGTTCCGCTACACGCTGTCGTTCCCGGTGGAGGTCCTGACGGGCTCCGTGACCACCCTCGGGGAGTACGGCCGGGGGATCGCCATGCAGGTGGTCTGGCTGGCGGCCTGGCTCGGGGCCTACCGGGGCGTCTGGCGCGTCGGCCTGCGCCGCTACGAAGGGGTCGGGGGATGACGGCGCGCGGGCTGCGGCGGCACGCGGCGATCCTGCGCGCGTTCTGGGGCGCCAACCTCGCGGAGGAGCTCCAGTACCGGGCCAACTTCTTCGCCAGCCTCGTGGGGAGCGCCTTCTGGCTCGCCATGGCGATCCTGACGGCGGCGGTGTTCTTCCGGCACACCACGACGCTCGGGGGATGGTCGTTCTGGGAGGTCGTGGCCCTGTTGGGCGTTTTCACGGCGGTTTCCGGCGTGGTGGAGGCGGTGCTGCGCCCGAATGTCGGGGCCCTGGCGCAGCAGGTCCGCGACGGCAGCCTCGACCTCGTGCTGTCCAAGCCGGTCGACGCCCAGCTCTGGGTCTCCTTCCGCCGCCTCGCGTTCTGGCGGCTGACCGATGTGGCGCTCGGCCTGGGTCTGTGCCTCCTCGCCGTGCTCCGGCTGGACACGGCCCCGGGGCCGGCCGCCCTGCTGGCGTTCGCGGTGGCGGGGGTCTCGGCCGTGGCCATCGTCTACGCGGTCTGGCTGACCCTCATGACGCTGGCGTTCTGGTTCGTGGCCGTCGAGAACCTCTCCGTGCTGTTCGACGCCGTGTACGAGACCGCGCGCTTTCCCGTCGCCGCCTATCCGGGTGCGCTCCGCTTCCTGCTCACCTGGCTGCTGCCCGTGGCGTGGATGACCACGGTACCGGCGGCCGCCCTCACCGGCCGGGGGGGCCTCGGCAGGACGCTCGTCGCCGCGGCCCTCGCCGTGTTGCTGCTGGCCGCGAGCCGGTTGCTGTGGCGCAGGGCGCTGGGCAGCTACACCAGCGCCGGCGGGTAGGCTTCCGGCGGTGGGTCCCGTACGCGCGCCGTCCGGGTCCGGGGGATGGACCCCGGGCGGCCGGGCCGGGGGTCAGCGACCGACCGGGTAGCGCGGCTCGGCGATCACGCCCTCGTCGCTCAGGACACGGGCGAGGACCGGGTCGCGCAGCACGTCGAGGAGGTCCCACGGGGTGCCGTCGATCACGACGCGACGCTCCACCAGGCGGATGCCGTGGCTGTAGTCGACCCAGTCCGAGGTGTGCCCCGTGTAGAGAGGCTGGATGGGCCGGCCGTCGGGTCGGTGCCATCCGTAGATGGCGACCTTCCCGGTGTCGGACGCGAGTCGTGGGGTGAGCACGACGTCCTTCTTGTGCCCGGCGACGAGCGAGCCCGGCGGGGCGTGCTGGAGGGCCCGCCGAGCCTCGATCCGGCGCTGGTGCTCCAGGAAGACCGGGACGGTCGTCATCGTCGGGTCCGGCGGCAGGGAGTCCGGCGCGAGTCGGACCCGCGCGGCCGTCCAGACCGCGTCGACCATGCGGGGGGTGGGGAGCGAGGCGCCCACGAGGTTCGCGATCCGCTGGGCCGTCCCCGGCGTGAGGGGCACCCGCAGGAAGTCGGACGCGGAGCCGACCGCCAGGTAGTCGGGGGTGACCCGGAAGCTCACCCGGAACGTGCGTCCGTCCACCTCCCGGCTCGTCTCGACGGGCACGAGCTCACGGAGCCAGTCGGGCACGTTGCCCCGGGCGATCTCGGCGTAGATCCTGGCCTCCCGGGCCTCGAGGTCGAGGCCGCGGAGCTGGGCGGCCATCTCGGCACCGCCGGGCGCGTCGGGGGGCCGCGGCGGGAGGTCGAGAACCTGGGCTCCGGCGGCGCGCGCGCCGACCACCAGGAGGACGAAGGCCCCGCGGGAGGCCCGTCTCACGACTCGCGGCTCACCCAACGGTCCACCGTCCACCCCGGCTTCCTCCGCGGTCCGGGAGATCGCTCACATCGGCAGCGTCTCCAGCTCGGTCCCGCCCTCGGCGAAGCGCAGGTCCAGCCGGATGCGGTCCACCTTCCAGTGGTGGCCCTCCTGACAGAGGTGGAAGGCGTAGCGTCCCACGTACATGCGGGTATTCCGCCCCGAGGGGTGCCTCCGATGGTGGAGGGCGATCCCGTGGCACACGACGTCGGCCTCCTCGGCCTCGCTGTCCACGTGGACCACGACGCTGCCGATCTGGTGATGGGTGGCGTCCAGGGGCGCGAGGGCGAGCTCCCAATCCCGCGTGATCTCCTCGCCCGTCCGGACCCTGGGCGGCCCGGCCCCGGCCGAGCTCATGTCGAAGTGCACCCGGGAGGCCAGACAGCTCCGCACCCCGTCCCAGTCCCCCTCGTCGGTCTTCACGAAGAGCCGCGTCACCACGTCGTGGACCGTGTGCCGGTCGAGCAGGGTCATCACCGCGCGGTTCATTCCGTTCGCTTCCCCTGAGAGGGTGGTTTCGTCCCTTGAAATGGCGCGGCTCGGCGCCGCTGAGTCAACGGCCGGAGGCACCCCCCCGGGTCTCCGCGGGTAGCAAGACCACGCACCGTCTCCGCGAACGAGACCACTCACGGAGGTTCCCCCCCCATGTCCGTGAACCGCATCGTATACGCGGGAGCCGCATTGCTCCTGCTCGCAGGGGGCGCGGCCCACTACTTCGCCGACGCCCAGACCACGAACGAATCCTCGATCATGGCCGACGCCGAGATCGGCGCCGACAACCCGCTGCTGGCCGAATGGACCGGTCCCTACGGAGGGGTCCCGGCCTTCGGTGCCATGGACGTGGCCCAGCTGCCCTCCGCGCTGGACGCCGCCATGGCGATGGAGCTGGAGGAGGTGGAGGCGATCGCCGCCGACCCGGACGCGGCCACCTTCGAGAACACGATCCTCGCCCTGGAGCGGGCCGGGGGCGCCCTGGAACGGGTGATGACGTACTACGGCGTCTGGAGCTCGAACCTCTCCTCGCCCGAGTTCCGGGCCATCCAGGGGGAGTATGCGCCCAGGCTGTCGGAGCACTCGACCCGCATCACCCAGAACGACGCCCTCTTCCAGCGCGTGAGAGCCGTGTACGAGGGAGAGGAGATGGCGTCGCTGCGACCGGACCAGCACCGTCTGGTCCAGCTCATCTACGACGGCTTCGCCCGCAACGGCGCCACGCTGGAGGGCGCGGCGAAGGCACGCTACGCGGCCATCAACGAGCGCCTGGCCCAGCTCTACACGTCGTTCGCCAACAACGTGCTGGCCGACGAGGAGGGCTACGTCACCTACCTCACCGAGGACCAGCTCGGCGGGCTGCCCGCGTCGTTCGCGCGGTCCGCGGCGGCCGCCGCGGCCGAGCGGGGGCGCGAAGGCGAGTACGCCGTGACCAACACCCGTTCGTCCATGGACCCCTTCCTCACGTTCTCCGACGAGCGGGATCTGCGTGAGACGGTATGGCGGACCTACTACGACCGGGGCGACAACGGCGACGAGCACGACAACAACGCCATCATCACCGAGATCCTCGAGCTCCGCGACGAGCGGGTGGGCCTGCTCGGCTACGACAACTACGCCACCTGGCGCCTCGAGGACCGGATGGCGAAGACGCCGGAGCAGGCCTTCGAGCTCATGGAGGCCGTCTGGCCCGCGGCCGTGGCCCGTGTCCACGAAGAGGTCGCGGACATGCAGGCCGTGGCCGACGCCGAGGGCGCCGGAATCAGGATCGAGCCGTGGGACTATCGCTACTACGCCGAGAAGGTCCGGAAGTCGAAGTACGACCTCGACTCCGACGAGGTGAAGCAGTACCTGCAGCTCTCGGAGCTGCGGGACGCGATGTTCTTCGTGGCCGGCGAGCTGTTCGGGTTCGAGTTCACGCCCGTCCCCGAAGGCTCCGTGCCCGTCTTCCACCCCGACGTCGAGGTGTTCGAGGTGACGGACCGGGACACCGGGGACCACGTGGGACTGTGGTACCTCGACGCCTATGCCCGGGCCGGGAAGCGCTCCGGTGCCTGGGCCACGGCCTACCGCGGCCACGAGACGTTCGACGGCCCCAGGACGGTCCTGGCCGCCAACAACGCCAACTTCATCGAGGGGACGCCGGGCGAGCCGGTCCTGATCTCGTGGGACGACGCTTCCACGCTTTTCCACGAGTTCGGCCACGCGCTCCACTACCTCTCGTCCACCGTGGCCTACCCGACGCTCAACAGCGGAGTGCGGGACTACACGGAGTTCCAGTCGCAGCTCCTCGAGCGGTGGCTCCTCACGGATCCGGTCCTCGACCGCTACCTGGTCCACCACGAGACGGGAGAGCCGATCCCGCCGGAGCTGGTGGCGAAGATCCGGAACGCCGGGACCTTCAACCAGGGCTTCGCGACGACGGAGTACCTGGCGTCGGCCCTCTTGGACATGAAGTACCACACCCTCGACGACCCGGCGGGCGTCGACCCGGACACGTTCGAGCGGGAAGCGTTGGCCGAGCTCGACATGCCCGACGAGCTACCGATGCGCCACCGCAGCCCCCACTTCGGGCACATCTTCAGCGGCGAGGGCTACTCCGCCGGCTACTACGGCTACATGTGGGCCGACGTGCTGACCGCCGACGCGGCGGAGGCCTTCCGGGAGGCGCCGGGCGGCTTCTACGATCGGGCCCTCGCGAAGAAGCTCGTGGAGCACCTGTTCGCGCCGCGGAACTCGGTGGACCCGGCCGAGGCCTATCGGGCCTTCCGCGGCCGGGACGCCACCATCGACGCTCTCATGCGCGACCGGGGCTTCCCGGTCCCGGACGAGGTGACCTGGTAGGACCCCTCGCGGGTCCACGCGGCCGACGCCCCGCCGGCGCCGGCGGGGCGTTCCGCGGTGGGCGGTCACGTCTCTCGCGTCACCCCGAACACGACGAGACCGGCGCCCGCCGCCAGGACGATCCCCCCGACCAACGGCGGGACTTCGAGCTCCCTGTCCACCTCCGTCGAGGCCTCGATGGGCCCCACGTCGACGACCTGCTCCTCTTCGGTGTACGGCACGCCTCCCAGGGCGAGCGAGACGGCGCCCGCGACGACGAGGAGGAGACCGAGAATCGTGGATATCCTGAATTGCATGGTGGTTTCGGGGGTTCGAGCCCTTCGTTCGAGCGGCTCGGGAAAGGGCAAGTCGTGTGCCGGCGGAACGCATGTTGCTCCCCTCGGGTGGGTGTGGCCGCACTCTCGCCGGCAGCGGAGCGGCCCATCGAGCACCGCCGGCGCGCCTCAAGCCGGCTCGGCGCTCCGCTGCCCCTGCTCGATCAGGCGTGTGGCCGCGAACACCAGGAGGATGGAGGCCATGACCCCGTAGCCCAGGGTGCCGAGCGAGGGGTGTCCCATCTGTACGGTGTTGGCCAGGAAGCGCGCGAGGACCTGACCTCCGATGGCGGCCGCGGCGGCCAGGAGGGTCAGGCGGTAGCCCTCCCGGTGTCGTCCTTCCAGCCACGCGACCAGGCCCGACGCGAGGGCGGACCCGCCGACGACGGCGAGCAACCCGAAGCGCTCCAGCGACCCCGGCGGCCCCAGCCGCGACGAGACGTGGATGGGGGAGAAGCGGGCCGGATCGGGAAGGAAGAAGGGAAGGGTCACGGCCAGGAATCCGGCCAGGATCGCGACCGAGAGGAGCAGCGCCCGGGCCATCCCGTGTCGGGCCAGCACGTGGGCTACCACCGGGAGGAGCACGACCAGCATGTTGGGTCGCCAGGAGAGGGTGACGCCGAGGAGCAGGGCGCTCCCGACGCCGCGCCAGTCGACGGGATGTTCCCGCCAGGTGTGGAGGACGAGGAGCGCCCCCACGGCCACCCAGGCGCCGTTCGCCAGCAGGTCCTCGCCCCACCGGATCTGGTATACGACGTACGGCGAGACCACCACGCCGACGAACGCGAGATGGGCCAGGCCGCGGCTCCGGAGATTGGAGGTCAGCACCGCCAGCAGCACCAGCAGGACGAGAGCGTTCTGGAAGCCGGCGTTGCCGAAGAGCCCCGAGAAGGGAAGCGCCAGGACCACCCCTCCGGGCATCGGTGTGATCGGCTCGCCGAGGAAGGTCGGCGCGCCGTACGGGTACAGCCCCGCGAGCAGCCGCTGGCCCGCCAGGGTGAGGGCGTGATTGCGGTCGGAGTGGGCGATGGAGGTAGGCTCCGCCGTAAGGAGCAACACCAGCGCCACGGCGGCCCCTGCCAGCACGGAGGTGGGGATCCCGCCCAGGGCGTGGTTCAGGGCCCGGGCCGCCTCCGGGCGTCGGGCCAGCATCACGGCCGCGCCCGTCAGCGCCACGAAAAGAGCCAGCGCGACGGTGCCCCCCAGCAGGCGGACCATCGGATCGAGCCCCGGCACGAGAAGGGCGACGAGCAGGAGGGGATAGCCCCAGCCGTCGAGCCCGCCGCGAGCGAGGCCCCGGGATCCGGCGTCGGGAGCGGTCAACGGCGAGCCCGCGCCTCCGCCCCCGCGGGCACGTCGTCCAGGAAGTTGGCTGCCGCCTCGGGCGACAACCGGGTGACCTCGGTGACGAGCCCCACCACGCCGGGCTCGATCTCGTTCACGTACTGCCACACGATCTCACCTTCGGGGGTCACCTCGAAGGCCCGCCCCGCACGCGACTCGGTGATCAGAAGGTCTCCGTTCGGGAGCCACTGGTGCTTGCCCATGATGTCGGTGAAGAACGCACCGTCCTCACCCGCGTAGACGACCTCGGCGTCTCCCGACGGAGCCCGCAGGACGACGATCCGGCTGTTGCCTCCCCCTCCGGACTCGTTGTCGAAGATCGAGAGCGCATCACCCGAGATGAAGTCCGGATCGTGCTGTCGCGAGAATCTCCCGCTGCTGAAGAACTTGATCCTTCCGGACGCGAGCTCCATCACGAAGACGACCCCCACGTTGCGGAGCGAGACCGCCACGTCGCCGGGGCCGAAGAAGCCCGGCGTGAGATCCCGGGGGAAGGGCTCCACGTCGTTGAGGTGCAGCCGGTCGTCCTTGATCGTGGCGTGATTCCGCTGCAGGAAGCGGGCCGAATGGATGAGCGCCGCGTACCCGTTCTGATAGAGGATGTCCGGGACGGACAGCTCGCGCAGGATCTCGCCGTCGGGCGACACCTGGAGCAGGGTGAACTCGTCGTAGGGAGGCACCCGGTCCGGGTAGCGGCCGTCGGCCTCCTCCACCCGTCGCTGTCCACAGGCCCAGAGGTTGCCGTCCGGCCCGAGCTCGAGAGAGTGGTGGGTCCGGTAGGGGAGCCGCCACACCACCTCGCCGTCCCGGCTCAGCCGGATCATCCCCAGGTGCTCGAAGTTGAACACCACGTCCCCGCCCTCGAGGATCACGGCGCCGTGCGCGTACCACGTCGCGCCGGCCTTGGGCCGCAGCCCCGCCGGCACGTGCTCCGCGTTCGGCCAGAGGCCGTGCCAGTCGGTCTCCCAGGCGTGGAGGACCGTGCCCTCCAGGTCCACGACCTCCACCCAGGACTTCTCCCTCCTCCCCACCCGAACCACCATGTCGAGTCCCGGAGAGGCACGCCCGGCGTCGTAGACGGAACCGAGGGAGGGGTGCGGATTCTCGCGGAAGAACCAGGACTCGCCGCCGATGTCCCGGGCGACGTAGACCGCCGGGTCGACGAGATCCTGCATCATCCCGAACGGGAAGACCTCGTAGCGGCCCGCGGCCACGCCCCAGACGAACAGAGCCCCGCCGCTCGATCCCAGGAACATCAGGAGCGGCAGGCGTTCGGTCAGCTTCTTCCAGGGCCTCATGGGCGTGCGGCTCCTCGACGCAGCGACGCCAGGTCGCCGGCGATGACGCGGTCAGGGATTTGGGGGGATTACGTCCACGCTAAGCCGGACGCGCCCGGAACGACAAGCCTACCTTTCCATCCTCACGCCGTCGTCTGTGAGGGTACACCGGGCGCCGACCGTCTCGCACAGCGCGACCACCACCTGCTCGAAGCTCTCCTGCTCGAACGTGCCGGAGATGCGGAGCGAGCGGAGGTCCTCACCGCGGACCTCCACCTCCCGCCCGAACCTCCGCTCGACCTCTCGCGCCACCCGGCCGAGGGGGGTGGCCTGGAAGAGCATGATTCCCGAAGGCCAGTCGAGGAGGGCGTAGATGTCGTCGGGAGTCTCCGTCGTGGGAGCGCGCCCCTCGCGGACCCGCGCCAGGCTTCCGGCGGGCACCTCGACCGACCCCTGAGCGTTGGAGACCGCCACGAGCCCGTCGACGACGATGGCCCGGACGGCCTGGTCGGTCTCGGCCACTTCGAAGCGGGTCCCGAGGACCCGGGTCTCCGTGTCCCCGGTCCGCACCACGAAGGGACGTCCGGCCTCGTGGGCGACGGCGAAGAAGGCCCGACCCGTCAGGCGAACCCTGCGCTCGACCTCCGAGTCCCAGACCTCGAGGTCGCTCCCGGGGGCCAGCTTCACGAAGCTCCCGTCGTCGAGGCTCACGAAGGCCGGTCCGTCCGCCGACGCCACGTACGAGGCCGTGGGCTCGGGGCCCGAGGAGAAGAGACCCCTGCCGACGCCGAGCGCCAGGGCGGCGATCCCAGCGGCCAGAGCGAAGCCCCACTTCAGGGCCGGGTGGCCCCTTCGGCGTCGGTTCCGGGCTTCGGAGATGGAGCGGACGGATGCGTTCCCGCCCTGTGTCCTCCGCTCCTCGGCGGCCGCGAGAACCGTGGACACGTCGCCCGGTGGCGAGGCGCGAAGGTCCGCCGGCTCGGTCAGGGCCCACACCCTCGCCGTCTCCCGGTACCGCTGGTCGTTCTCCTCGGACTCCGCGCGCCAACGCCGGACGCGCTCCGCCACCTCGGGGGTCGCGTCGCCGTGAAGAACCTGGATGATCGCTTCGTCCACCGTGGGCTCCGACAGTCGGGAGTACAGGTTTCCGTCCAGTACACGCTCCGGGGCGTGGATCTCTACCAATCGCTCCCGTCGGACGTGCCGGAGGGCGAGCCGGAATCCATGCGCGGGGCTTCCAGGAACGGCGCCAGCGCCCCGCGGAGGTCGGCCAGGGCCAGGCTCATCTGGTTGGCGACGGTCTGGGGCGACACCCCCATCACCTCTGCGATCTCCGCGTAGCTGAGCCCCTGCTCGCGGGACAGCCGGAACACCTCCTGCCGCTTCGGTGGCAACGCCGACACTGCCCGGGAGGCGGCTCGCAGGAGCTGAGAGGCCTCCGCGTCTTCGGACGGCCGGGGAGGGGCCTGGGGTGCCTCCGCCGAAAGGGCCACCCGCTCGCTCCTCGCCGATCGGCGCCGTTCGTCGAGGGCCGCGTTCCGGGTCAGCGTGAAAAGCAGGGCCCGCACCGAGCCCTCGCTACCCCAACGCTCGCGTCGGGTCCAGAAGCGGATGAACGCCTCCTGGACCACGTCCTGCGGGTCGGAGGCCTCCCCCACGATGCGGCCCGCGTACTGGAGCAGCCCGCTCCAGTGGGCCGTCATCAACAGCTCGAGGGTCGCCGGATCGCCGGAGCGGATCCGCTCGATCAGCTCGTCGTCCGGGGGCAGCGTGGGGTCGGCCATGGGCGGGCGCGCGTCGTCCCGGCGGTGGAGTGCGGGCGGGCCGGTGCAGGCACCGGTCGCGGCGCTCGAGAGAGGGCCGACACCGGCCTCGGACCTGCCGAGAAGTCCGGCGTCGCCTGGAGTCTCCACCAAGAGACGTCGGGCGCTGCACGCTCGCAAGCGGGCCCCCCGAGGACGACGGATTGGTAGGACGTGGCCCGTCCGAGCGTGGAGGGGGTGGAAGCGCCGCGAGCGGGACGGGATCGAAGCGGCGAGGCGGGGGAGTCCCGACCGGGGACGGAAAGGAGAGGACGATGAGGATGACGGGGGGGGATGGAGTGGAGTGGTGGGGCCTCGGTCGGCGACCCTCGCCGAAGGCCGTCGCGATCGTGTCGACGATCCTGATCTCGCTCGCGTGGAACGTGCTGTCGGACTGGGCGCCGATCGCGGGGCTGCAGGACCTGGCGCCGTGGCAGGAGGTCGCGGGAGAGCTGATCGAGGCGGGCCTCTGGTTGGCCGACTTCGGCCTCGTGAAGGCTGGGCTGCCGGGGATCCGGGTGGGTGGAGCGTGTGGTCCCGAAGCGTGAGAGGAAGTCAGGCGTGACATGGGTGGAGGTGAGACCGATCTTTCGGTGCTCCCCGAAGAGGAGGGGTGAGATGAGGACGCAGGGGTGGACGCCAACGAAGGCACGGCTCTCCGGTCGGTTCCCCACGCTGGCGCTGTCGGTGGGGATGGCGATGACGCCGCTTACCGGGATGCCGTCTTCTCTGGGCGCACAGTCGGTGCTCGATGGGGCCGCGGGGCTGACGGTGGAGCGGGCCGGCGTGGAGCAGTCGCTACGCCTCCTCCGCCGGACCGCGGGCGTCTCGCTCGTCTACAGCCCCGACCTCCTTCCGCGGGAGCGCGTCGTGAGCTGCCCGTGCCAGGGGGCCACCGTGCGCCAGGCCCTCGAGCGGATCCTGGACGGGACCGGTCTGACGTTTCGCGTCACCGGCGCCCAGATCCGGATCGTGCCGGTGGGCCTGACCGGGCCGTCGGCCCTGACGGGCGTCGTCTCGGGTCGGATCGTCGGGGAGGAGGGCGAGGCGCTGTCCGGTGCCAGGGTCGAGCTCGAGGATGGACCCGCGGCCTTCGCCGCGAGGGGCGGCGCCTTCACCCTTCGGGACGTGCGGCCCGGCACGTACGCGCTGTCGGTCACCTCGCTGGGCTGGATGCCGCGCCGCGTCGAGGACGTCGAGGTGGCGGCCGGGGACACCGTGGTGCTCACCATCGTGCTGGAGCGGCACGTCATCCCGCTCCCCGAGATCCTCGTGGCCCCCGGCACCTTCAGCCTGCTCGAGGACGTCTCGCCGGGGGCCGTCCAGGTCCTCACCCGGGAGGAGATCCAGACGATGCCCCAGGTGGGGGAGGACGTCTTCCGCTCGATGAAGCGACTGCCCGGCGTGGCGGCGCACGACATCTCGACCCGCCTCCACATCCGGGGGGGCTCGGACCGGGAGGTCCTCGTGCGCCTGGACGGGATCGAGCTCTACGAGCCGTACCACATGAAGGACTGGGACGGCGCGCTGGGCATCGTCGACCTCAACGCCCTCGGGGGAGTGGAGCTCACGGCCGGGGGCTTCGGGGCCGAGCACGGTGACAAGATGACCGGTGTCTTCGACATGACGTCGCGGACGGCCGTCGGCGACGCACGGACCACCCTCGGCATGAGCATCACCAACGTGACGGCGATGAGCCGGGGTGGCTTCGCCGACGACAAGGGGTCCTGGCTCGTCTCCGGCCGGCGGGGGTTCATGGGCATCCTCATCCGCCTGATCGGCGAGGACGAGCGCATCTCCCCGCAGTACTACGACGTCTTCGGCAAGGTGAGCTACCAGCCGAACCGGGCGAACCTGGTCACGGCCCACGTCCTCCACGCCGGTGACGATCTGGGCCTGCACGGGCTCGACGGCGTGGACCGGGTGGACGTGAACACGGACTGGCAGAGCAGCTACGGCTGGCTCACCTGGAGGTCGGACCTCAGCGAACGCGTCTCGGCCACCACGATCGCCTGGACGGGGCGCTTGACCCGGGACCGGGCCGGTTCCGTGGAGGACCCTGGCCGGCCGGGGGCCCCGCATCGGATCTCGGTGTTCGACGACCGGGGGTTCACGTTCGCGGGCGTGAGCCACGACCTGGAGGTGGAGATCCACGACCGGGCCATCCTGAAGCTGGGTGGCGAGGCCCGGCGGCTCCGGGCCGACTACGCGTACTCCTCGCGCACGTGGACCGACGTCCTGGGAGAGGACGAGGTACCCTTCGAGCGCGTCGACAGCAGCGAGGTCGATCTCGAGCCCGAAGGGAGCCAGCTGGCGGCCTACGCCGCCGTGCGCGCCCGCCCCGTCGACCCGCTGACGTTGGAGGTCGGCCTCCGCTGGGACCGCGTCACGCACACCGGGGACGACGACGTGGCGCCGAGGCTGATGGCGGCCGTGGAGCTCGACGAGGCGACCACCCTCCGGGCGAGCTGGGGCCGCTACCACCAGTCGCACGGCATGCACGAGCTGCGCGTGGGGGACGGAGAGACGGAGTTCTCCCCGTCCGAGCGGTCCGAGCAGATCGCCGTGGGGCTGGAGCGGCGCTTCGGCCGCGGCGTCGTGGGCCGCCTGGAGCTGTACGACCGTCGTGCCTCGGACCAGATGGCTCGGTTCCTCAACCTCGAGCAGGAGCTGGAGCTCTTCCCCGAGGCGGAAGGGGATCGGGTGCTGGTGGACCCGGCCAGGGGCCGCGCCCGGGGGATCGAGGTGCTGGTGGAGCGGAAGGGCGGCCGGACGTGGAACTGGTCCGCCAGCTACGTGCTGTCCGTCGCCGAGGACGAGGTGCCCGACCTCTTCGGAGCGGCGTGCGAGTCCGCCCTGCCATGCGCCGACGAGCTGTGGGTGCCCCGTCGGTTCGACCAGCGCCACGCGCTCGGGCTCCTCGCGTCGTACAGCCCGGATCCGCGGTGGACCATCTCCGCGGGATGGCGCTACCACTCGGGGTGGCCCGCCACGCCCTGGAGCTACACCGCCGAGGAGCTCGAGAGCGGGATCGTGTTCTGGACGCGCACCTTCGGCCCGTTGCGCTCGCTGAGGCTGCCGGCGTACCACCGGCTGGACCTGCGGGTGACCCACGACTTCGAGCTCCGCGGCAACCCCCTGCACGCCTACCTGGACTTCTTCAACCTGTACGACAGGACGAACCTGGCCGGGTACGAGTTCGGGGGGACGTACATCGACGGTCGGGTCATGATGGAGCGCCGCCGGGGTCAGACGCTTCTGCCCATGCTTCCGACGATCGGATTCCGCTACGAGTTCTGAGCCCGTCGCACGGTGTGCGCAGGCTCGGGCCATCCAACGGGAGAGGATGATGAACGGGTCGGGGAGGACGTTCCTGGCGGTCGCGGTGCTGCTCACGGGGTGCATCCTGCCCCTGGACGTGACGATCGAGGACGACGGATCGGATCCGCACACCGTGCGTGGATCGGGCCGCGCCGTGACGGTGAACCGGGCGGTCGGGGATTTCGAGCGGATCGAGGTGAGCGGCGTCGGACGGGTCGTCGTCGAGCGCACGGGGCGGGAAGCGCTGAGCCTCACGGCGGACGACAACCTCGTCCGCTACTTCGAGTCCGACGTGCGTGGCGGGACCCTCTACCTCGGGCCCCGATCCGGCATCCCCCTGGAGCCGAGGACGGAGCCGGTGTACCGGGTGGAGGCGGTCGCGCTGGAGCGCATCGGGGGGTCGGGTGCGGTCGTCATCGAGGCGGACGTGGGAGCACAACCCGAGCTCGAGGTGTTCCTGAGCGGGGTGTGCACCATCACCGCCCGTGGTTCCGTGGATCACCTCGAGGTGGTCCTCTCCGGGGTGACCGGGTACCGCGGGCTGTCCCTCGAGAGCCGGACGGCCACCGTGCTCGCCTCCGGGGTCTCCTGGGCGGAGGTGTGGGTGAGCGAGCGGCTCTACGCGGACGCCAGCGGGACCTCGTCCATCCGCTACGCGGGCGATCCGGTGGAGGTCGTGGCGCACACCTCCGGGCTCGGGAGCGTCGGGCCGTACTGAGTCTTCACGTGGGGGCGCCCCCTTACCCACGGTTTACGCGCAGCCCCCCGAACCGTCAACCGGTGGGAACGCCCGGCTGACATCCGTGCGACGGGGTCCGGTGAGGATTGGGACGCAGCGTCCGTCCCAATCCACCCGGAGGCCACCATGGCTCGGGCTTTCCTCCTCGTCCTGCTCGGTCTCGCTCCGATGGTATCCGCCTGCGCCACGTCGACATCCCCTCGCTGCGCCCGCGCTGGGGGGAGCGGATCCGATCGTGTCACGGGCCAGGAGCTCGTGGCCAGGGGCGCGTCCGACCTCCACG
>JASFUL010000033.1:0-20313 GCA_050050315.1 Gemmatimonadota bacterium | reverse complement strand
CGTTCCCAACCCGTACGTCGTCGTCGGCCCACCCTTACGGCGCAGGCGGCGGTGTGCGGGACGTGCGGAGAAGCGACCCGGCCGCCGCTGGGAGCGTGAAAAGCACCGGCGATGGCGCTCGGAGGGGGAGGGGCGGGGTCGGGGCTCAGCCGCCGGACCGGAGGACCCGCGCGGAGTCGCCGACGATTTCGAGCACCTCCGCGTGCCCGCCGTAGTGGGCCGACATGCCGACGTCGATCCGCCAGCCTCGGCCTCCGCAGATGCTGTCGATCCCGCCCTTCTGGACCGTGTGCCCCATGACCATTCGTTCGGCGTCCAGCCTCTCGAGCACCTGCCCGAGGACGTCGCAGGCGAGGGAATCGGGCTCGCTCGAGTACAGGCGGGTCCACTCGGGGCTGTCGGAGCCGTCCAGGATCACCGGTCGCTCCGCCTCACCCCGGAGCCAGGCGGCGGTCTCCGTGTTCAGGCGGTCGATGCCGTACTCCACGTGACGGGGCAGCACGCCTCCGTGGACGAAGACGTTCCCGTCCAGCAGCAGGATCAGCTTCCATTCCCCAAGGAGGCGGGCGTAGACCCCCCCGGGCCGCAGGGCGGCCATGCGGGCTCGGGCGCGAGGCTCGAATCCCGCCAGGGTCGAGTCCGCGGGGTCGAACTCCACGGCATCGAGGAAGTCATCGAAGCCCTGGTCCGTCACGTAGCGTAGGTCCCCGGTCACGTTCATCAGCTCGTGGTTCCCGAGGAGCGGGTGGAACGCGCCACCCGCTTCCGCCGCTTCCCCCCGGAGCCGGTCGAAGAGATCGAGGATCGCCTGCTCCTCGCCTCCCCGGTCGAGCTGATCGCCGGTCTGCACGATGATCAGGTCGCCCCCGACCCAGTGGTCCGTCCGGTCGATGGCCCCGGCCAGGCGGAGGGCCTCCCGGGTAGCCTCGAGGTCGCCGTGGACGTCGCCGAAGGCCACGATCCGCCTCGGGCCGGCGCAGCCCGAGAGGACCACGACCAGCAGGAGGAGGAGCCGCCGCGCCGGAGCCTTCATGGTCGCCGTCTTCATGTCCCTAGGATACGCGGCGGGCGGCCGTCGGTACAGGCGGGGAGGGCGTGGTCGCCCGCCGGACGGCAGACTGCGGTGACCACCGAGCCGCGGGAGCGGGGGCGGAGGGGTGGGCCTGGACACTCCAACCCACTCCGGGAGGACGTTGACCAGTCCTCGTGGGTGGCGCGCCGGACCACACCCCGGGCCCCGCCGCCCGGCCCGTCGGCTCAGCGGATCCGGAAGCTCGACTGTCCCAGCCGCGGCCCCAGGGTCCAGACGACGTCGTCACCCGGAACCGTCGTCAGCTCGGGGCTGTCCACGCTTCCGCCCGCCAGGGCCACGCCCCGGAGTCGCAGCGTCGCCATGCTCGGGAGAAGGACCCGCGGGATGCGGAACGTCCGCGCGGTCAGGCCGGAGACCACGCCGAGCCGGATGGGTGTGCTGCCGCGCACCAGGAAGACCCTCACGTCCCGGTCGAGCCCGTTCTCGACCGTGAGGCGGATCCCGCCCTCCTCGGCTCCGGGATCGAAGGGGGAGCCCGGGGACGCGCACGCAGGAACGAGCAGGAGGGCGAGGTACATCGAGAACGTCCGGACCGGTCTCCGGGGGGTCGGGCGGGGTACGCGGCGCACGGGATCTCCTCCGCTGGGGGGACCGCTCGAGCCGAAACGGGCTCGATGTGCGGCACTCTGCGTGAGGGGGCGTCCCGCGACCGTTCCCTGACCGTTCCCCCGGCGGGGAGAGGGGACGCGCTCGCCTTTCCGAAGGAGGAGAGAACGGTGCTACGGTGGGGGGAGGAGCCAGGTCGTGTGGCCCTCGAGCACACGCCGGTCCTCGCGGAGCCGGGCGATCATGCTCTCGAGGTCGTCCAGGCTCGGGACCTCGGGAAGCTCCTGGACCCGCTCCCATTGGAGGCGCATTCGCGCCCGAGCGCGCTCCAGCGCGGCCTGGAAGCGCGGGTGGTCGCGGATCGGCTCGAGGATGGGGTCCTCTTCGCCCATGTAGGTGTGCACGAAGAGCCAGCCTTCGGCCACGGCCGTCTCGAAGGCGGCCAGGGCCCCCTCGACGTCGCCCTCGATGCAGCGGGCCCGTGCCTCGTCGTACCATCGATGCAGGACCGCGAAGTCCCGGACTGCCTCCCGCAACCGGCGCGCCTCGTCGAGACGCCGGCGGGCGCCGACCGTGTCGCCCCGGACCGCGAGGCAGTGGGCCTCCAGCGTCGGTGCGTTCACCCCGTTGATGACGTCCGCCAGGAGGGCGGGACCCAGCTCCTCACGGACGCCCCGGAGCTGCCGGAGGACCTCGGAGCAGTCTCCCTCGGCGAGGGCCACGAGGGCGCCGGTGGTGCTGGCGCCGAGGCCGCCCCGCTCCAGGGCGGCCCACGCACGGTCCGTCCGACCCCGGGTGAGCTCCACGTGGGCCAGCCGGAGGGCGAAGCGCCAGTCGGCCGGATAGAGCAGGGCGAGCTCCTCCCAGCGCGCCGCGGCCTCGTCGGTCCGGCCGAGCACCCAGAGGGTCCAGGGGTAGGGGACCGGCCTCCCGGCGTCGGGTTCGAGGGCGGCCTCCCAGCGCTTCCAGGCCTCGCCCCGGTCCACCCGACCCACCCACTGGTAGAACACCGAGAGCCCCCGGGCCACCAGCGGCTCGCCCGGGCTGGCCTCCACGGCCCGGACGAACGCCTCCGCGACCCGGGCCGGTGGGGCGCCCGTGAGGTACCGTCCGAAGGCCAGCGCCGTCTGGGCGACGCCGCTCCCGGGATCCAGGGCCACGGCCCGCTCCGCCGCGGCCAGCGTCGAGTCGGCCCACTCGACGTCCCGGGGCACGCGGCGCTGGAAGAGGATCGCCTTCAGGGCCCACGCCTCCGCCAGCCCCGGATCGAGGGCGATAGCCCGGTCGAGGAGCTCGTGGATGCGCGCCGACTGGCGGAACGCCCGGCCGGGCTCGAAGAGCTCGGCCCTGGCACGCTGGAGGTGGACCCAGGCCTCGGAGCGGGTCGTGGGGATGCGGGTGAGCCGCTCCATGTCCGCTCGGCCCATCCCCCACTCCAGGGCGGTCGCCAGCAGGGAGGCCAGCTCGGCCTGGAGACCGAGGACGTCGTCCAGGGGCCGGTCCAGCGCCGTGGCCCAGAGCTGCTCGCCGGTGGCGCCGTCGGCGACCCGGGCGGTCACCCGCACCCGCGCGTCCTGCCGCTGTACGGTCCCGGTGAATATCGCCTCCGCCGGTGCGGCCGCCGAGCCCCGTGCCACCCGGACCCCCTCCACGTCTCCGAGGCGGGCCAGCAGGTCGACGGTCAGTCCCTGGGCCAGGATCCGCGAGAGCGAATCCGTCGTGGCCGGCTGGAACGGGCGCACCAGGAGTGAAGCGCGCGGAGCCTCCGGGGACGCGGCCGGAGCCCGCGTGCCGAACCAGGCGGCGGCCACGAGCGCGAGCACCGCGAGCGCCGCGGCCGGCCAGCGCCCCCTGGAGGGTTCGACGGTGGGCTTCTTCCCCGGAGTCACGGGAGGGTCCCCACGGGCTTCGCCCGCCGGAGAAGGTGCCGCCTTCCGCTCCCGCGCTCGGATCTCGTCGGCCAGGGATCTCGTTTCCGCCGACGGCTCCGCCTCGAGCTCCCGCTCCATGGTGGACGCGAGGCGCTCGAACGCCGCGAGTGCCCTCGCCCGCTCGCCCACCGTGTCCGCGGTGACCATGAGGACGCGCGTAGCCTGTTCGCTGAGCGGATCCAGCCGTGCCGCCCGCTCCGCCGCCTGCAGCGCCGCCGGGCCGTTCCCCGCGTCCAGCCGCCCGCGGGCCACGAGCGCGGCCACGCGACAGGCCGCCCGCCGGAGCTCGCGGCGCTCCCGGTCGAGCCACGTCATGAAGGGGCTCGTGCCGTCGAGGTGGAAGCCGGGCATCAACGGACCGGCGTAGAGCTCCAGCGCGGGTTCGGCCTGCGCGGCCTCGGACGAGGCGCGAAACGCCCGCACGTCGCACCAGAGTCGGTCGGGATCCACCGCGACCTCGTCGTCGCCCCGCGTGAGCAGGACGTCGTCGCCGAGGCTCTTGCGGATCCGGTGGAGGCCCTTGCGCAGGTTGGCCCGGGCCCGTCGGTCGTCCATGTCGGGCCAGAGGAGGGTCGCGAGGGTGTCGCGGCGGTGGTACCCCTCGGGGCGGGCGGCCGCCAGGTAGGCGAGGAGCGCCAGACGCTTCGGTTGGGCGAGGATGGAGCGGACCGGTACCTCGTCCGGACGGACGAGGTCCACGGCCCCGAGCAACGTGAGGCGGATCAAGGTTCTCCCTTCGCCGGCTGCACCGGCGCGAGGTCCTCCCGGAAGCTCCACGATGAAGGCCCCGAGGCGCTGCGGCAAGGAAGAACCGCGCGCTCGTGCGGGTGACACCTCGCCGCCTTACCTTCCTCGCGCCGCCCCGCATTCCCGCCCAGCCGAGACGCCGACATGGATCCCAGGTGCAGCCTCCGCCCTCTCGCGTCGCTCCTGCTCGCGACGGCCGTCGTCCTCGTTCACGCCCCCCCCGCCGCCGCCCAGCAGGATGGGTCGGTCACCCTGGACTCGGCCTTCCTGGCCGGGTACGGGTGGCGGAACCTGGGCCCCGACCGGGGTGGCCGCTCGATCGCGGTCTCGGGGGTCGTGGGCCAGCCCGACGTGGCGTACTTCGGCGCCGTGGGCGGAGGGCTCTGGAAGACCACCGACGGCGGAGAGGAGTGGGCGCCGGTCACCGACGGCTGGATCACGTCGGCGTCGGTGGGCGCCGTGGCCGTGAGCGAGTCCGATCCGGACCTGGTCTTCATCGGCACGGGCGAGACGTGCATCCGGGGCAACATCCTGCCGGGGGACGGCGTGTACCGCTCGCGCGACGGGGGCGAGACGTGGGAGCACGTGGGCTTCGGCGAAACCCAGGCGATCTCGAAGATTCGCGTCCACCCCACCGACCCCGACGTGGTGTGGGTGGCGGTCTTCGGCAAGTACGGAGCGCCCAGCGAGGAGAGGGGGGTCTTCAAGAGCACCGACGGCGGCGACAGCTGGCGGAAGGTCCTCTACCGCGATGCCCGGACCGGCGCCATCGACGTCGCGCTGGACCGCACCGACCCGGACGTGCTCTACGCCTCGCTCTGGGAGGCCTACCGGAAGGAGTACCAGATGTCGTCCGGCGGGCCCGGGAGCGGGATGTTCAAGAGCACCGACGGGGGCGAGACGTGGTCGGAGATGACACGCAACCCCGGGCTCCCCGAGGAGGGCGTGGTGGGCCGGATCGGGCTGGCCGTGTCCACGGCCGACCCGGACCGCGTCTACGCCCTCTTCGAGCACGACGAGGGCGGCCTCTTCCGTAGTGAAGACGGCGGCGACACCTGGACGCGGGTGAACGACGACCGGCGCATCCGCCAGCGCGCGTTCTACTACACCCACGTCTTCGCCGACCACCGGGACCCCGACGTCGTCTACATGCAGAACACCGACCTCTTCCGCTCGGACGACGGCGGCGAGACGATCGAGGACATCGGCGGCGGCACCCACGGGGACTTCCACGACCTCTGGATCGATCCCGACGACCCGGCCCACCTGGTGGTGGGCAACGACGGCGGCGGCGCGGTGACCCGGGACACGGGGGACGCCTGGACCGACCAGGACTTCTCGACCGCACAGTTCTACCACGTGGCGACCACGGCCCACCTGCCGTTCCACGTGTGCGGCGCGCAGCAGGACAACAGCACGCTCTGCCTGCCCTCGGACTGGAACGCGCGTCGCTTCGACCCGCGGGAGCGGGGCTTCTCCCGTCGCCTCACCGAGGGCTCCATGGACGGCGCCTATCCGGTGGGCGGGGGCGAGCCCGGCTACATCGCGCCGGACCCGAAGGACCTGAACCTGTTCTTCTCGGGCGCCAACAACGGGCGCTACGTCGACCGCTACGACCGGACCCTGGACATGGCGTGGGAGGTGGACCCCTACCCGTGGTTCTACTCCGGCGAGCCGTCCGCCGACATGGTCGAACGCTGGCAGTGGACCTTCCCGATCCTCTTCAGCCCCGTCGACTCCACCACGCTCTACGTCTCCTCCCAGCGGCTCTGGAAGAGCACGGACCGGGGGCGTAGCTGGGAGCGGCTCAGCGGCGACCTGACCCGGGCGGACCCGAGCACCCTCGGACCGTCGGGCGGACCCATCACCCGGGACATGAACGGCCCGGAGGCCTACGCCACCATCTTCAGCGTGGGCCCGGGCAAGGTGGACATGGACGTCATCTGGACGGGCTCGGACGACGGCCTCGTCCACGTGACCCGCGACGGCGGCGACACCTGGACCGACGTGACGCCTCCCGGGATGCCGGACTTCGGCCGGGTGAGCCAGATCGACGCTTCCGCCTTCGACGCCGGGCGGGCCTACGTCTCGGTGCGGCTGCCCCTCCTGGACGACCTGCGTCCCTACGTCTTCCGGACCGACGACTACGGCGCCACCTGGACGAAGATCGTGAACGGGATCCGCGAGGACGCCTACGTGAACGCCGTGCGGGAGGATCCACGCCGGGAGGGCCTCCTCTACGCCGCCACGAACCACGGCGTCTACGTCTCGTACGACGACGGCGCCCGCTGGCAGGAGCTGAACCCGGGATTCCCCGACGTGCCCGTGGTGGATCTGATCGTCGAGGAGGACGCGCTCGCGATCGCGAGCCACGGGCGGGGCTTCTGGGTGCTGGACGACGTGGCGCCGCTCCGCCAGCTCCAGGCAGTCACCACCTCGGAGCCGCTCGTCCTCTTCGACCCACCGACGGCGTACCGCTCCGCCGACGGCGTGGTGCTGTCGTGGTGGCTGGCCGAGGAGCCCGAGGAGGCGACGCTCGAGATCCTGGACGCGTCGGGGGAGGTGCTCCGGAGCGTGGAGCGGGAGGAGCCCGCCGATTCGACCGAGGAGCGCGATCGGCGGGATCGCTGGGCGGACGCCACGATCCCCGCCGAGGCCGGGCTCAACCACTTCCGCTGGGACCTGCGCACCGAGCCCTGGCCCTCCTTCCCCGACATGATCCTCTGGGGCGTGCGCACCACGGCGCCGACCCTTCCGCCCGGAACGTACACCGTGCGGCTCACCGCCGACGGGCGGACCGCCACGACCGGCGTCACCATCGCGCCCAACCCGTGGGTTCCCGACGTGAGCGTGGCCGACATGCAGGCCCAGTACGCCTTCGGCCGTCGGATCTGGGAGGAGGTGGCCGAAGCGAACCGCGCCGTGATCGCCATCCGGAAGGCGAAGGTCCAGGTGGCGGACCGGCTGGAGCGCTCCGACGACTCCGCCCTGGAGCGGGCGGCCCGCCGCCTGGTCGAGAACGCGTCCGAGGTGGAGAGCCGGATCTACCAGGTGAAGAACCGGAGCAACCAGGACCCCCTCAACTTCCCGATCCGGGTGAACAATCGTCTCGCGAACCTCCTCTCGATGCTCGAGCGGGGGGACGGTCCTCCGAACGAGGGCATGCGCGACGTCTTCCGCATCATGTCGGACCGCCTCCGCGCACACACCGATCGCCTGGACGAGATCTGGGCCACGGACCTGGAGGCCGTGAACCGGGAGCTGGAGCGGCTGGGGCTCGAGCCCGTGGACCCCTGGGACGAGGACGTGGAGCTCGTGCCCCTGGCGTAGGCGTGCGCGCCTGCCCCTAGCGCGAGGCGGGCGCGTCGGCGTCCGCCGGGTCCGACTACGTCGGGTCGTTGTGGGGGTGGACCGCCTCGGCCGCCATCCCCGCCACGCTGCAGAGCTGGGAGAGCGCGACCAGCACGGACAGCTTCACGCCCCGCCCCGCGGGACGACCCTCGGTCGGATGGGCGAGCATGCGGGCGTAGAAGCTCAGGGGCTCCGGGCGTGGGCGCGCCTGCCCCCGGGCCGAGCGCAGTCGGGCCAGGTGGACGGCCCCCCGACCGTAGCGGAAATGCTGGCGGACGAAGCGACCCAGCGTCAGGTCGTGGTAGTGCCGGATTCGGGCGTCCCCAACGAAGCGAAGGGGGCCGACGTCCGCCCCCCAGCGCTCGCACAGGTCCCGGTCCTCGCCCGCGCTGAGACGGAACGACTCGTCGAACCCGCCCACGTCCAGGAACCGGTCGCGGCGCATGGCGACGTTGTTGGAGGTGAAGAACGGCTGGAGGCGCCGGCTCCGGGCGAAGGCCACGTAGAGGTAGCTGATCAGGTCCTGGCTCGCCTGGGCGAAGAGGTTCTGGTCCAGCCCGTTCAACGTATCGCCTCCCACGAGCGCGTCCGGTTCTTCCTCGAGCACCCGGGCGAAGGCCCGGGCCCACCCCGGGTCGGGTCGGCAGTCGTCGTCGGTGAACAGCAGGATCCGGCCGGTGGCCTCGCCGGCCCCCCGGTTCCGGGCCGCCGCAGGGCCCCGGTTGTTCCGCACGCGGATCACCCTCAGCGTCCCCGGAAAGTCCACGTCCCCCGCACCCACGGGTTCGGGGCTGGCGTCGTCCACCACCAGCACCTCCAGCCGGTCCGCTGGATAGTCCAGGCGCGCCAGCGCCTCGACGCACCGGCGGAGCGGCCCGGGCCGACCGTAGGTCGGGACGACCACGGACGCCGGAGGGGGGCGCGTACTACCCAAGGCCGACCTCCCTCCGGTGCGCGTCCACCATGTCCGCCACCGCCGCGTCGAAGGGCGAGCGGTGGTAGACCCCCAACGCCGCGATGGAGCGGGTGACGTCGTAGGAGCGAGGCCGGACGTGGTAGTCGACCTGCCGATAGCGGGGAAGGACCTCCGCGCCGGGAATCCGGGCCAGCCACCGGAGCGCCCAGCGGGCCGGTCGGTCCAGGGCCGGTGTGAAGGCGACTTCCGCACCCAGCGCCCGTCCGAGGCTCTCGATCCACTCCCGGAAGGTGTTTCCCGGGCCCGAGACGACGAGGACCGTATCGGGTCGGTCCACGGCCGTCCGGCCGGCGGAGACCAGCGCCCGCACGCCGTCGCGGACCTCGAGGAGCTGGTGGGGCTGCCGACCGCTCCCGACCACCCGCATGTCCCCTCGGGCGACGGCGCGCATGAGCCCGGGGTGGGCGTTGCTCCCCGGTCCGAAGATCTCGCTCATCCGGACGATCACGACCTCCGCGCCGCTCTCCCGGGCCAGTCGGGCGACGCGCCGGTCCCCCTCGAGCCTGGCCCTCGCGTACGGCGTCGCCGGCGCGACGGTCGAGCGCTCGTCCACGGTGCTCCACGCCGGTCCGAACACGGAGGTGGAGCTGGCGAAGACACAGCGGTCCACCCCGGCGTCGAGGGCCGCCAGGAGCAGGTTCTCGGCGCCGCGGACGAGAAGCTCCCGGTCGCCGGGACGGTGACCCCCGTCGGCCGGTCGTCGGGGCGCCGCCAGGTGGACCAGGACGTCGCACCCGTCGAGAGCCTCCCCCAGGGCGTCACGGTCCCCGAGCGAGACCTCGGCCTGCTCGACCTCGCGGCCCGACCCCGGCTCGACTCGCCTGACCAACGTCCGGACGCCGACCCGGTCCTCCAGGAGCCGCTCCACCAGGTGTCGCCCCACGAAGCCGGTCGCCCCCGTCACGGCCCAGAGTGTCAAGGGAGCTCCGGGGGAAGCGACGCGAGGAGCTCTCGCAGCCGGGGCTCGGACGGGACGACGCCGGCCATGCGCCCGCGGACGTGGAACTCGTGCTTTTCGAAGTCCTTCCAGAAGGGGGACTCCGGTACCGGCCCCAGCCCCAGGTACCCGGCGGTCTCCCCCACCGCGGCCATCGCGCTCAGCAGCAGCAGGAGCGGCAGGACGGCCGTCGCGTGCGCCTCCACGTCCCTCGCGCGCCGGGCCTTCCCGACCAGGTTCCGGAAGCGCAGCCCGGCGACGGCGGGGAGCGCGGCGGCGTAGAGGGCCCGGCGGGCCGGGCTCCACCCGGATCTCCTGTCCCGGGCGTAGCGGAGACCGAGGGCGAACGGGTCGCTCACGGCCCGGCGCCAGCGAGACTCGTTGATGTGCCAGGCCTGGACCTCCGGGACCATGCGCAGGTCGTAGCCCATGGCGGTCAGACGCCTGTGGAGCAGGGTCTCGTTCTCCAGGAGTCCCGGGAGCTCGTTCTCGAGCTCCGCCAGGACGTCGCGTCGGTACATCGCGTTGTGGTGCGGAAGGTCGGCGACCGGCTCTGCGGAGGAGGGCGCGGTGCAGTGCCCGTAGACCATCGCGAACATGGCGAGGCTCCGAAGCGTCTCGGGGTTCCCGGCTCTCATCACGGGAGAGCGGGCCGCGTCCCGCTCCCTCCAGTCGTCGGGGCGGGAGAGTCGCTCGAGGCCGTCGGCCTCGAGGAAGCTGTGATTCTCCACCAGCATCACCAGGGGCGTCCGAACCCGGAGGATCGCCGCGGCCGCGGCGCGCCCGCGAGCGTTCACCTCCTGCACCTCCAGCACTCGGATCCGGAGCTCCGGGAACGCCGCCAGGTCTTCCGGAACCACCACGCCCCGGGCCGCGACGAGCACGACCTGGAACCCGTCGCGAATCGACTGACGGGCCAGATTCCGGAGCTGTGGGGTGGCCTCCCCGATCCCGTTCCTGCACGCGAGGACGACGCTCACCCTCGGCTCTCCCGAAGCCATTGGCGCCTCCAGGTCGTCATCCGCTCGGCTCCGAGCGGATTCAGTCATCCAGTCGTTCGACGAAGCCGCGGATCCGAGGATCACGGAGGGGCGCGCCGAGCCGCTCGCGGATCATGAACTCGTCGTTCTCGACGAACGGGAAGTCCGACTTCGGCCCGAGCCCGTACGAGATCCCTTCTCCTACGGCGTGGCAGAGCGACCAGGCGAGCTGCACGAGGCCGATCGGGGGGCCTTCCGCGTTCCGGGCCGCGTCGGAGCGGAGCAGGCTCCGCTGTCTCCGCAAGATCGGAAGGGCGAGCAGTGGACACGCCATGCCGTAGCCGACCCTCCGCCAGAGGGGCCACTCCCGGGCCCTCAGGCCCCCGTACCGACGTCCCAGGTCGAGAGCCAGACCCCCGAGGAGGGACCAGGTGGCCTCGTTGATGTGCCGCTTCACCACACTCGGCTCGAAGTAGAGGGTTCGTCCGCGCTGCGTCAACGTCGCATGGAGCCGCCGTTCGTCGGCCATCAGGTACTCGAGGTCGGCGTCCAGGTCTTCCAGAGCCTCCTTGAGGAAGGACGAGTTGTGCAGCGGCAGCTCCTCGCGGGGGCCGCCCTCCCCACCGGGGGGAAACAGTCCGTAGCCCGCGGCGTGCAAGCACACGCTGAGGGTGGTCTCGGGGTTCGCGTTCTCGACCGACGGTCCGAGGCCGTCCCACCCCTTCTCCCGGTGGAAGCGCACGGTCATCTCGGCCCACTCGGGGTCGGGGAAGCAGTGGTTCTCGGTGAGCGCGACCACGGGCGCCCGTGCGGCGCGGACCCCGGGAGCCGCGGCCCGTCCCCGATTCTCCACCGGACCGACGGGCACGACCTGCCAGGCGGCGAATGCCTCGACGAGCGCCGGGCGGGGAGTCCCCGCCTCCCGGTCCGGCGCCACGATCACCGCTTCGAGGCGGTCCACCGCGGTCTGCTCGGCGAGGGCCGCCAGGATGGGGCTGAGGGTGTGGGCGGTGTCTCGGGTCACCATCACCACGGAGAGCTCCGGATCGGGCATGTCTCCTCTCAGACGAGTTGCTGATAGACCGTGAGGAGGCGGTCGATCATGGTGTCGAAGCTCAGCGCCTCCTCCGCGTGCTTCCGGCCCGCTCGCGCGATCCGCGTTCGGGCCGACGGGTCGAGCACGGCGGAACGTATAACCTCGGCGAGCTGCTCCGGATCCCCCGGTGGGACCAGGTACCCCGTCTCGCCGTGGGCGATGAGCTCGGGCTGGGCGCCCACCCGACTGGCAATCACCGTCGTTCCGCGGGCCATCGCCTCGACGGTCACGAGGCCGAACGGTTCGTGCCACAACGAGGGGACGCACTGGATCCAGGCCGCGGCCAGGATCTCCTGGGCCTCGGCCCAGGGGCGGTGGCCCGTGAACTCCACCGCACGCCCGATGCCCAGCTCCCGAGCCAGTTGCTCCAGGCGCCTCCGCTCCGGCCCGGCGCCGACGACCAGGAGCCGCACGTCGGGGCACGACCGCCGGACCCTCGCCATGGCCCGAAGCAGCGTGTCGACGCCCTTCTCCGGGGCCAGCCGGCCCGCGTACGCCACGGTCGGTACGGGAGCCGGCTCCGCGGTCGCGGGTCGCCGGCCCGGTGCCCCGTGGAGGATCACCTCGTCCACGCGCTGTCCGAACGCCTCGAGGATCCGCCGCATGCCCTCGCTCGGGACGATCACCCGGTCGATCGCGTCCATCCAGCGCCGAAGGAGGCCGAGCTGGACCATGCGCGGGATCCACCCCTTGAGCCCGAAGCACCCGCCCGTGAGACACGCGCGCCCCGGTGGGCTCTCGCACGCGGTGCCGTCCGGAAGGAGGCGCGTCCCCCGTGGACAGACGGGCCGGTAGTCGTCCACCAGGAGGACGGAAGGTCGTTCGGCCAGGAACGGGAGCACGAGGGGGGAGGCCTGGGTGAGCACCATCCCGAGGTGCACGACCTGGGGGTCGAAGTCGTGGAGGACCGACCGGAGCACCCGCGCCGCCGATGGGTTGACCGTCTCCCGAAGAGCCCTGAGCGGTCCGGTGGAGCCGGTGAAGACGTGGTCCGGGGTGCTCTCCTCGTCGAACGGATCCGCGTCGCTCGTGAGGAGGCGGGCCTCGACGCCGCGCTCCCGAAGGCGGCGGCGGATCTCCCGGTGCAGGATCTCGGCCCCGCCCCTTCCCCCGCCGTAGTCGTGGACGAGGAGGACCCGCTCGAGCGTCATCGCGCTCCGCCGGGGCCCGGGGAGTCCGCGGAGGCCGACTCCACCTCGACCGACGCGCCGTCCCGGACCGCCGACCGCCGAGCGGCCTCCGACACGGCGAGGGCGTGCAGGCCGTCCCGGGGGGTGGGTGCCACCTGCTCGTTTCGCAGCGCCGCCGCGAAGAAGGCCTCCAGGGACCGGGCGAAGGACGGCTCTCGCCAGGGCGGGTGGAGGAGGCGACGAGGGTGGAGTCGCCCCGCCGCCCGGGCCGCCCGCCGCAGACGCGCGCCGGGGCCGGGCCTGCGGACGATGGGGTTCGGAAGCGGATCCAGGAGATCCACCAGCAGCGAGCCCGTCGCTCCGAACAACTCCAGGCGATTCACCTGCACGCCGGTGACGTAGGAGGCCAGCATGTGGGCGCACGCGTCGCCCTCGAGGCTTCCTTCGGCGCTGACCGAGTCCTCCGCCGTCCGGATGGACCTGAGGTTGCATCGAACCGAGCGGATCCGTTGCCCGGTGAGGGCATGGACGAGATCGAAGTGGTGCGAGGCGAGGTCGAGGAGCGCGCCTCCGCCCGCGTCCGGGTCGCTCCGCCACCCCTCGATCCGATCCGCGGCCCACAGGAACGTGGCCTGGATCTCCCGTAGCGCGCCGATCCGACCCTCTCGCACGACCTTTCCGGCGTGGGGGACGACCGGGCTGCGGCGGAAGTTGTAGCCCACCATCCCGACCCTGCCCGACGCCTCCCACGCCCGGACGACCCGTCGCCCCTCCGACATCCGGACGGCCAGGGGCTTCTCGACGTAGACGTGCTTGCCCGCGGCGAAGGCCGCTTCGGCGACCTCGGCGTGGCGGGCCGTTGGAACGGCCACCACCACGGCGTCGATCCGGTCGTCGTCCAGGAGAGCCGCCAGCTCCACGGTCGGGACTCCCGGGAAGCGTTCGCGGATCCATTCGCGGCGCTCCGGGTCCGGTTCGCAGACGGCGGCGAGGCCCGCGTGCCGGGATGCTGAAAGGGCAGGCAGGTGGGCGATCTCGGCGATCCAGCCGCAGCCTACGAGGCCGACCCGGAGCCGATTCCTCGGGGTCTCCTCGTGCGGAGAGGGCGTCATTGGACAGGCGGAGGTGATGGGGAGGACCGCGTCCCCCCGGAGCCGCCACGCCCGCGGGGACCGCGCAGGTCATCTTAGGCTCCGCCTCGATCGTGGACCAGTAGGCCGGAGGCCCCGGCCTCCGCTAGATTGGCCGGTGCTCTGCTCGTCGATTCCCCCTGGAGGCCGGATGTCCGGAGGCGCGCTCCCGAACCTCGTCATCATAGGGGCCATGAAGTGCGCCACCACGTCCCTGCACCGGTACCTGGGAGCGCATCCCCAGATCTGCATGTCCCGCGAGAAGGAGCTGAATTTCTTCGCCTGGGAGACGGAGTGGGCCCGCGGGATGGACTGGTACCGGAGCTGGTTCGACCCCGACGCGCCCGTGCGGGGAGAGGCGTCCCCGAGCTACACCAACTTCCCGATCCTGGAAGGCGTCCCCGAGCGAATGCACGGGGTGATTCCCGAGGCCCGTCTGATCTTCCTCGTGAGGGACCCACTCGACCGGCTCAAGGCGCACTATCGGCACAAGGTCGCCGCGCGCCAGGAGGACGAGCCGATCCTCGACGTCTGGGACGATCCAGGGCGCGCCTTGATCTCCCGGAGCCTGTACGCGTGGCAGCTCGAGCAGTACCTGCCCTTCTATCCGCTCGAGCAGATCCTCGTGGTCCAGCAGGAGCGTCTCCTCGAGGATCGTGACCGCGAGCTGGAGCGGATCTTCCGCTTCCTGGGGGTGGACCCGAGCTTCAAGGCGCTGCGGTTCCGGTACCGGTTCCACCGCTCGGCTCGGAAGCGTCGGCTGACGCCCGCCGGCGTGCGGCTGTCGGAGCTCCCGGGGCTGAGGTCCCTGGACCGATTGCCGGGTCTCGTCCGGTGGCCGCTGGAGGACCTGGTCTACTGGCCCTTCTCGGATCCGGTGCCGTTGCCCGAGCTCCCGGCGGTCGTCGAGGCGCGCCTGCTCGAGGGGTTCGCGAAGGACGTCGAGCGGCTCAGGGAGCTCACGGGGCAGGCCTTCGAGGGATGGAGGGTTTGAAGGACGTGGGCCCCGACGGCTCCACCGCCGGATCCCACGCCCGGCGCCACCTGGCCACGGGGACGGCGTGGGGTCTGCTCGGCGAGGGCCTCGCCCTGCCCACGGGCCTCGTCACCGCGGCGGTCCTCACACGGGTGTTCGGCCCGGCCGACTACGGTCTCTACGCGCTGACCATCGGTCTGGTGAGCCTGTTCCAGGCGGGCATCAACTCCCTGCTCGTCCGGGCCACGATCAAGTTCACGAGCGAGGCCGAGGACCCCGCGCCCGTTGCCCGGTCGGTCCTGCGCCTCCACCTCGTCGTCGGCGTGGCGGCGGCCGTGGTCGTGGCGGCCACGGCGCCGCTGGCGGCCGACCTGCTCGATGAGGCGAGGCTCGGTCGCCTGATCCGAATCTTCTCGCTCTCCCTCCCGCTGGAGACGCTGGCCCAGGCGCACGTGGGGCTGCTGATCGGAACGGCCCGGTACCGCGAGCGGGCGCTCGTCCGCTCGCTCTACTGGATCGCCCGGGTGACCCTGATCGTGACCCTGGTGCTCCTGGGCCACGGGATCGTCGGTGCCCTGGTGGGGGCGCTGGCCGCGTCCCTGGCCGCCGTCCTGCTGGCGCGCCGGTGGCTGGACGTCTCCTGGCTCGGGTCGGCGGTCCCCATGCGGCCGCTCCTGGCCTTCGGCCTGCCCCTGTTCGTGTCGGGCGTCGCCGGGCTGGCCCGTCGGCGGCTCGACCTCTTCGCGCTCAAGTCGCTGGGGGGCACGGCTGCCGACGCCGGCCTGTACGCCGCCGCACAGACGCTCGCCCTGGTGCCGGGCATCCTCGCGACCTCCCTCGGTCCTCTCGTCCTCTCGACCCTGACCCGCAGCTGGGTCCGGGGCGACCGGGAGCGCGCCCGGGAGCTGGGCCGGGACCTCCTCCGGGTCGGCTTCTGGCTGATCCCGGCGGCCGGGCTGGTGGCGGGAGCCTCGGACGAGATCATGACCCTCGTCTACGGTTCCGAGTTCAGCGGCGCGGGTCCCCTCCTGGGGATCCTGTTCCTCGCCGTCTCCACGGTCTTCTTCGCGAGCACCTGCAACTCGATCCTGATCGTGACCGACTCGATGCGGGCCGTCCTGGCGACCTCGATCGTCCCCCTCCTGGTGGCGCTCGCTCTCTTCCCGATCCTGATCCCCCCCCTCGCCCGCACGGGCGCGGCCCTCTCATCCCTCGCGGCCGCCTGCGTGGGCCTCGCGCTCTCCCTCGGGCTCGTCTGGCACGTCTGGCGCATCGCCCCACCGGCCGCCACCGTTGTGCGGGCGGCGGTCCTGACCGCCGGGGCCTTCTGGACGGCTTCGGCGTGGGGGACCTCCCTGGTCTGGCTCATCCCCAAGCTGATCGCGGGGATGGGGGGCGTCCTACTGGGCTTCCTCTTCCTCGGTGAGTGGCGGCACGAGGGGAGCGGCCGGGTCGTCCGGGCCTTCCGGGATCGCCTCTTCGTCGTCGACGACTCTTAGCCGGGAGCTCTTCGTGCGGCTGCGCGCAGACCTGCAGTCCCTCGGACGCCTGGGGCGCGGATGGCTTCGGCTGGGTCCCCGGAGCCGTCGCAACGCCGCCCTCTTCGATCGGGTCGAGGCGTACTGCACCTTCGTGGGCCATCCCCGGAGCGGTCACACCATCGTGGGCGCCCTCCTGGACGGCCATCCCGAGGCGCTGATCGGCTTCGAGACGCACGCGGCCCAGTTCGTCTGGGCCCGCTTCGGCCGGGACCGGACCTTCCAGATGATCCTGGACTCGGTGGAGACCCAGGGGGAGCGGCGATGGGTGTCCGGCGAGTACTCGTACCGCGTGCCCGACCTGTCCCAGGGGCGGTTCGAGCGGCTCCGGGTGATCGGGGACAACCAGGCGGAGGGGACGACGCTCCGCATCGCCACCTGGCCGGGGATCCTGGACCGGACACGTCGGCTGGCCCCGGCCCTCCGGGTGCTGCACGTCGTCCGCCATCCCCTGGACAACATCACGACCATGGCCCGGCGCGCCCGCGGGCGGCGCGCGGGCGACCTCCGGCACGCCGCGGGGCGGTACTTCCACCTGTGCGACACCGTGGCCTGGATCCGGGACGCCCTCGAACCCGGGGAGATGCGGACGGTCCACCACGACGACTTCGTGGCCGACGCGGCGGCGGAGCTGGGAGGGATCTGCCGGTGGCTCGACCTCGAGGCCGACGAGACGTACCTCTCGGCCTGTGCCGGCATCGTGTACTCGTCGCCCCACCGAAGCCGGGACAGGATCCCCTGGCCCGCGGACCTCGAGGGGGAGGTGCGGGCGAGGGCGGCGCGCTACACGTTCCTGGAGCGGTACGTGGATTGAGACGGGTCGTCCCGGTCCCCCGGGGCCGGCCCCCGCCCACGTCCTGACGGTTGGGTCCGAACCGGAGGCCCGCCCGGATTCCCAGCCACTTCTCGTCCCCGTCGACCCGCAGGTCCGCCACGGCTTCGACGGGACCGAACGCGAGGCCGATCTCCGGAAAGAGGCCGAGACCGTTGTTCCCGTCGCCGAAGAAGTAGGCGGCGTTGGCGCCCACCCAGAGCACCCCGATGCCGAGGCGGGCGCCGGCGCCGGCGTGGAAGACGTTGGCGTCCGGCGGCGTCCGCCGAAGGCGCTCGGAGCGCTCCGGACCGTCAGGGGATGCGGAGCGTCGTCCCCGGCCGGAGACGGACCGTCCGCCCCAGGGTCCGGACGTTCTCGAGATAGATCCGGTCCCAGAAGCCGGGACTGCCGTAGTAGCGGAGGGAGAGCTTCGAGAGCGTATCCCCGTCCTCGACGACGTGGGTCGTCGCCGCGGGCATCCACCCCTCCGGCTCGGGGAGGTCCCCTCCGCCGAGCAGCTGGGACGTCGCCCAGGCCTCCAGCATGCGGTCGAAGTTCTCCACCGTCGGGACCTTGCGGAACTCCTTCTCCGAGCGGGCGTGGAGCTTCTGCGCGACCTGGCCGACCGCGAGCCACGTCCTCTTCTGGACCTCGGACTCCGGGTCTCCTCCCAGCTCCTGCGAGTGGCCCCAGTATTCGAGGGTCTTGGCGAGATTCCCCGCGCTCGGGTGGGCGAGCATGAGGTTCGTCTGCTGCTCGAGGATGTCCTCCGACTCGCCCGCGAGCTCGGCGAGGTCCTCCCCGGAGATGCCGCCCGACGTCCGCGCGGCGTGGTCGAGCGTCCGCCGCACACGTCTCTCGAACGCGGCCGCGTCGGCCCGGACGGCACGGGTCCTGGCACGGACCCGTTGGCTTCTCAGGTCACGGAGCTGGTCCCGGAGAGTGGAGAGGTCCGCTCGCAGCGCCTCCTTCAGCGTACGGTGCGGGCTCCGCAGCTCCTGGACCCTGGCGGTGCGGTGGAACGAGATCCACGGTCGGGTGCCGGGCTGGTTCGAGAGGCGCTTCAGCTGCTCCTGGACGCGCCGCATGTCCTGGCGTACGACGGCTTCGGCCGAGCGGATGGCCTGGAGGCGGCGCCGGCTCCCGTGGTCGGTGGCGACGGCCATGGCGGGTCTCCCTCGAGGGCGGGGAAGGAATGACCTTCAACCTCGGTAGATCATTGCCCTGAGTTGATTGAACTCGCAAGGCTTCCGCCCGCCCGGGGAGTCACCCCCTCGTGCAGATCGCGTCCTTCCACTCCTCGGGGAGATCGCCCGTCCGCAGCAGCGGGCTCTCGAACCAACGGCTGTTGTGGGTCAGGCTCTCGGCCCGTCCGTCCGGTCCGAGGGTCGCCTCGATGCGGAGCGGCTCGCTTCCTTCTCCCGGGTTGGTCCACTCGGCCGGCTGCTGGAGCACCCGCTCCGATTCGACCTCGAGGTAGGTGTTCGCCGCGTCCCCCCACATGGCCCCGAACATCATGGCGCCCCCGCACGGATCCGGCGCCAGGAAGAAGCGACGGTCAGGGTCCGCCTCGTCGGGGTCCGCGTAGACGCCCGAGAAGCGCCGCACGACGTCCTCGGGAAGCGCCTCACGGCTCCGCACCGCACCCTCCGACCCGCCGCTCGCGTCGGCTTCGGCGGCTTCGTCCTCCGCTCGGCCTTCCCGTTGCGCCCGGACGGCCTCGGCCATCCCCTCGGGCAACGCGTCCAGGAGGTTCGCCTGGGCCAGCTCGGCCACCATCGACATCACGGCGCCTCCCTCCTCGAAGTCGCCGGCGGCCATGTACTCGCCCCCCATCTCGCCCATCCGCTCCAGGTCGACCTCGTAGGCGTCCAGCCCGTCGGGGTAGATCTCCTCGAACCGACGGGTGGCCGCGTCGGGGCCGTCCTCCTCGAGAACCTCCCGGATGGTCTCGGAGAGCAGCGGACGGTCCTGCGGGGCGCCGGCGTCCTCGGCGTCCATGGCCTCGCTCGACTCCGAGCCCGGACGGAGAGCTTCCTCCCCACCGGCGTCGGCGTCGGGCCCGCACGCGGTTGCGAGGAGGATCGGGAGGAGGATCAGGGAGCAGGAGGGGGCGAGGCGGAGGCGTCTGGCCGACATGGGAACGTCCGGGAAAGGTCCTTGTCCACGCGTCGCGAACGTAACCACGGTGTCCGGGATGCCGACAGAGGGGACGCCTGGAGCGGGGGGCACACCCGCCCGCGATCGCACCTAGGTGCTCGGGTGGTCCGGGGGATCCTCTCCGAGCTCCTCGTACATCTGCTCCACCTTCCTCAGCTCGTCGCGTGCGCCCAGGCGGACCCATGTGGCGTGGACCCGGTGCAGCTGTGCGACTGAGCCCTCGGTGTCCCCGATGTCGCTGAGGCGACCAGCGAGCTGCCGGCGGAGGCGAGCCGCCTCCCAGATCATGGGGATGGCGTCGAGGCGGTCCGCAGCCGCTTCGAGCTCGCGGGCCCCCTTCTGGAGGTCACCCTCCAGCCACGTCAGGATCGCGTTGCAGGCTTGAGCCCACGCCAGTCCCAGATCGTGGCCTGGAGTCGGGCTCGCAGATCGCCGGTCAGCGTCTCAGCTCCACGGCTGGGGTCGGCTCCTCGTCCGCTAGTACGCGAACCCGATGCTGGCGAGGAAGCGGGTCGATCCCGCTCCCGCCGCCAACGCCAGGTACAGCACGTTGGACCGGTTCACCGGTGCGAACCACAGGCCGCCCCCCGACCCCGTGTGCCAGGCGGAGGACGGGCCGGCGGAGTCCTCGTGGAAGACGCGACCCGCATCACCGAATACGAGACCCCCGAAGTCGGTGGGCACCGGGAAGGTGACCCGGCCGATCTCGACGCGGAGCTCCGCGCTTCCGAGGAGCATGGCGTCGCCCGCATAGCGCTGCTGCCGCAGGCTCCGAACGCTGCCAGCGCCCCCGATGAAGGCGGCTTCGGTGAACGGATAGGTGCCCCACGTCCGCTTCCCCGCAGCCCGCAGCGCCAGCACGGGGTTGCCGCCCTTCGGTGAGAGGTAGGTGGAGACCTGTCCGTGCA
>JASFUL010000032.1:0-20576 GCA_050050315.1 Gemmatimonadota bacterium | reverse complement strand
CCGGACCGCCGGCATGCTGGGCGAGGTGGTGTTCATCTCCCTGGAGTGGGAGATCGTAGAGCGGGTGGCGAGCCTGGAACCGGCCGCGCGTATCGGCTTCATCCTCGACGAGCCGTCGGAGACGAACGACGCGCTCGCCAGGGTGGAACGGCTCGGACGCGGACTCGTCGACGCAGACGCCCGGGTCCTCCTGGCCGACCCGACGGTCGCCGGGCGGGTGGTGGACGCGGGCGTGGAGCTCGGCTCCTGGACGGTGAACGACCCCAGGGACGCCGAAACGCTCGCCGCCCGGGGCGTCACCAGCTTCACCACCGACGAAGTGGACCGGCTACTGGACTGGCGGGGGGACAGGGCGCGGCACTGAGTCGGTCGAGGCCGACCGACCACCCCCAGCGCACCGACCGGAACGGCCGGAGGTCCCGACCACGAGACCGCCCGTTGAGCGGGCTCGCGATCGCCGGGCCGGAGCTCAGCGCCCCGGGAGGAGGGCGCGCTCCACCAGGTCGGCCAGGAGGCACGGCAGGTCCGGGGCGCCGAGGGGGAGCACCGGCACGTCGAGGGCGAGGTCCTCCCGGTCGCTCACGACGGCCAGGAAGGAGGCGGCGTTGGGGGGCCCCCCGACGTAGATCGGATCCGCGTGGCGGCCCGAGCGGTGTACCTCGACCTTCGGCTCCGGCCCTCCCTTCCACCCCTCCGCCACCACGATCTCGGCGTCGGCCAGGAAGCGCGCCACCACGTCCGCCAGCGGTGGCTCGCCGGCCGGCCCCCAGCGCCCCATCACCGCCATCGCCTCGGGTCCGACCAGCGCCACCCTTCCCGCGCCGCCCTCGTGCCGGTGCCGATAGGAGTCCGTACCGGGCGTGTCCAGCTCGAAGCCGTGTCCGTGCTTGGCCGTCATCACCCGGTGCCCGCGTCCGGAGAGCTCCGCCACCAGCCGCACGGCGGTGGTGGTCTTCCCCGAGTCCTTGCGGCCCACGATGCAGACCACGGGAGGGAGCGCCTCTGGCCCCCGGCCCTCATCCGTCGCCTTCAACGGCCCCCTCCTTCCCGCGGCGGCGGGCCTCCAGTGCGTCCCGGGCCCGGCGGGCGTCCCCCGGCGTGTTCACGTTGAGGAAGCGGTCCGTGGGGAGCCCGTCCGAGCCGGTGGGGATCCTCGCGACCCGGAGCTCGCCCAGGACGGCGGTCACCGACCGCACGCCCCGGGCCAGGCGTTCCGTCACCGCCTCCAGGACGCTCGTCGCGTAGACGGCCGCCAGGGGTTGCGCCCGACCCGCAACGACGGGGACCACGCCGTCCGGCGCCTCCGTCCCCCGCTCCCGCCACGCCCGGACCAACGCCCCGACGACCGTCGCGTCCACGAGCGGGAGGTCGCACGCCAGCACGACGACCCCCTCGCACCCCTCCTCCCGGGCCCACTCGAGGGCGACGCGGAGACCCTCGAGGGGTCCGAGCCCCGGCCGTGAGTCCCGGCGGGTGGCCGCCTCCGGAGCCCCCGGCGCCCGACCCGGCGGCGCGTCGGCCGCGACCACCACGCCGCGGACGTCGACCCACGGCCCCAGGGCGTCGAAGGCCCGCCCGGCCATGGAGCGCCCCGAGACCTCGACCCGGCTCTTGTCCCGGCCGAAGCGGGTCGACCCACCCCCTGCGAGCACGGCTCCGAACAACCCGGTCGCCCGCCCGCGGTCGGCACCTCCGGCGAGCGCCTCCGACGCCGGTCCGCTCACGCCAGGCGTCCCTCTCCCGCGTAGGCGTTGAAGCCGCCGTCCCGGGCGAAGCCCACCAGCGTCACGTTGAAGCGGACGGCCAGGTCCACCGCCAGGCTCGAGGGGGCGCCGACGGCGACCACCGCGGGAATCCCGGCCGCCACCGCCTTCTGGAGGATCTCGAAGGAGGCCCGGCCGCTCACGACCAGGACGTGGTCGGCGAGGGGCAAGCGGCCGTCCAGGAAGCACCGGCCGACCACCTTGTCCACGGCGTTGTGGCGACCGACGTCCTCCCGCACCAGGGGGGTTCCCTCCCCCGCCTCCGCCGCGAGGTCGTCGGGCGAGAAGAGGCCCGCGGCGTGCAGGCCACCGGTTCGCTCGAACACGCGCTGCGTGTCGCGCAACCGGGAGGGCAGCCCGGCCACGACCGGGGCCGGGACCCGGAGCGCCCCGTCGGGCAGGGGCGCGCACCCCCGCACCTCGACCGCGTCGAGGGAGGCCTTTCCGCAGACGCCGCAGCTCGAGGACGTGTAGAAGTTGCGGGTGAGGAGGTCGGGGTCGACGGACTCGCCCGGACGCAGCCGCACCTCCACGATGTTGTACTCCTGGGCGTCCTCACCCCGGCAGTAGGTGAGCTCCGAGACCTGACCCGTCCGGCCGAGGATCCCTTCGGTGCGGAGGAAGCCGGCGGCGAGGTCGAAGTCGTGGCCGGGCGTTCGCATGGTGACGGCGACGGGGACGACCGCCCGCACTCCGTCCACCTCCCACGACACGCGGATCTCGAGGGGCTCCTCGACCGCCACCACGTCACGCCGGGTCCGGTCGGCGCCGTCGCGGTGCCGGAGCACCTGGACGGGCTGGGTGGAGCGCGAGGGTCCTAGCACGGGCAACCTCGAAGGTGGATTGTCGCCCCCCGGAACCGCGGCGGGAGGTCTACCGGGGCAGCGGGTCGGGAAGGTCCGCGACCACGTAGGCCATCACCGCCATCGCCGCGACGCACCGGGCGAACTCCCCGGGATCGAGCTTGTCGAGGGTGTCGGCGTCCGTGTGATGGTACCAGAAGTACCGCTCGCCCTCCACCTCGAGGCCCATCCCGGGGACGCCCTGGCGCATGAGCGGGCCGATGTCGGCGCCGCCTCCACCCATGTGCAGGTCGTCGGCGCCGATCGGGGCGAGCAGGGGCGCGATCCCGCGGACGATCCCGAACGCCTCCTCGCTGCCGCCGAAACCGAAGCCGGTGGGCTGGAAGACCCCGGCGTCCGACTCGATGGCGAGGACGTGGTCCTCCACTTCGTCCGCGTGGTCACGGGCGTAGGCGGTGCCCCCGCGGAGGCCGTTCTCCTCGTTGGTCCAGAGCACGACCCGGACCGTCCGCCGCGGACGGAGCCCCAGCTCCTTCAGCAGACGCACCGCCTCCCAGGCCGCCACGCTGCCGCCTCCGTCGTCCATGGCACCCTGTCCCACGTCCCACGAGTCGATGTGACCACCCAGCACCACCACCTCTTCGGGCCGCTCGCTGCCCCGGAGCTCGGCCATCGCGTTCCGGGACGGCGCGTCGGGGAGGGTGCGCGCCTGCATCTTCAGCTCCACCTCGATCTGCTCGCCGGCGTCCTGCAGCCGCCGCATGAGCTCGGCGTCCTCCACGGTCACGGCCGCGTGGGGGATGCGACGCACTCCTTCCTCGTAGCCCATGCCGCCCGTATGAGGCGTCTGGAGCGAGGACGGCGTCACCGAGCGGACGAGGCTGGCCACGGCCCCGGCCCTGGCCGCCGCGACCGCGCCGCCCGTGCGGTAGCGGACGGTCTGCCCGTAGCTCGTGAAGGGGGCGTCGAACAGCACGATCCGCCCCTCGGCCTCCTCGGCGCGCGCCTCGAGCTCCTCGAAGCTGCCGACCACCAGCACCTCGGCCCGGATACCGCCTTCCGGAGTGCCGACGCTGCCGCCAAGGCCGAGGATCGGCATCTCCCGGACCCGCGGCGAGCGGAGGACGAGGGACTCCTCCCCCCGGATCCAGTGGGGCACCATCACCCGCTCCCCACGGACGTTGCCGAGCCCGTCGGATTCCATCTCCTCGAGGATCCAGTCCAGGGCTCTCTCGAGGGCCGCCGAGCCGGACAGACGGTGGCCGAAGCGGTCGACCAGCGTACGCAGGCGGACCCATCCGGTGGAGTCGGCGAGGGCGGCCTCGATGATCCGGCCGGCGTCGTCGGCGTACCGGTCGGCGATCTCCTGGCCCGCCGCGTGATCGTGGAAGGCCGGGACCGCCACGAGGACGAGCAGCGCCGACGCGATTCCGGTGGGAGAGATACGGTGCATGGGTGGTCGTCGATCCTGTTCGAGAGGAAGGAGGGGTTCGGAGCCCTCCGTCCGAGCGGAGCTAGCGGTCCGACGGCGGGCCCGGCGTCCCGTCGCCCTCGCCTTCGTTCCCATCGGACCGGGGAGGCCAGGGGGGGCGCGTCGCGGCCAGCCACGCGGCGATCCCCGCCAGCACCGCCAGCACCACGAAGGCCGCGACGGTGGTCACGGCGCCGCCCCGCGCGGCTCGCGAAGCACGGGCGCGGCGTCCTCAGGCTCGACAGGCTCGGTGCTCACGGCTCGCCACTCCTCGGCGCGTGGTCGGTGCGTCCGATCCGGAAAGGTCGATCCGCCGGCGACGGCGTGCAAGGCACTCCCCCGCCGTGGCGGACCTTTCAGTCCTCCCCCGCCCGCAGTACTCTCCGGCCCTGGCACTCCAGAGCTGGACGCACAGCCGGCGAAGAAGGTAACGATGTCCCCAACGAACGGACGGCTCGCCCGGCTCGTCCGCGACGTGGCGCGGGCGGCCGGAGTCGAGACCGTCCTCTGCGACACGCGCGACGGTCAGCTTCCGTGCGCGCTCCGGGACCTCGATCCGGGGCTCCGCGTCGTGGCGGCGACCTCCGACGGAAGCACGGTGGAGGAGCTGGAGAACCAGGGGTTCGAGGTCCTCCGGCTGCCCGTCCTGGGATCGGACAAGTACCGGCAGGCCCGGCACGTCGTCTCCATGGCCGTCCGCACCGGCCACGTCGCGACCGGCGAGCTCGTGGCGTGCGCGATCAGCCACCGCGCGACGGGCGACCCCAGTGACCTGGTGCTGGTCACCGAAGTCGAGGCCGCGTCGGCGGAGGTCGCCCTTTCCGAGATCGCCCACCTCGCCGACGGGGTGCGCTCGGGCGTGGTGCGGGCCGCCATGCGGGCGGCCTGTCACATCGCGCGCATCGCCGTCCGCAAGGACACCGGAGCGATCCTCGTGCTCGGCGACTCCGAGAAGGTCCTCGACGGCTCGAGGCCCCTCATCCCGAACCCGTTCGAGCACACTCCCGAGTCCTCTCGGAAGCTCGGAAGCCCGGAGGCCGAGGACGTGCTCGTCGAGCTGGCCAAGCTGGACGGCGCCTTCGTCGTCCGCGGCGACGGGTTGATCCGGACCGCCGGGACCCTCCTCGCCGCTTCGGGCGCCGACGTCGAGCTGCCCCAGGGGCTGGGCAGCCGCCACGCCGCGGCGGCCGGAGTCACCGCCAGGACCGCGGCCACCGCGCTGGTGGTCTCCGCCACGGACGGCAGGATCCGCGTCTTCAAGGACGGCCGGATGGTCATGAAGACGGACGCCGACGTGCTGCTGCCCTTCCTGGAGTGAGGTAGCGCCCGTTTCAGGGCGCGCTCAGTCGGCTGGTGGATACCCCATTCGCTCCACGACCCGACGGTAGCGGGGATGGTCTCGGATCGGACCGAAGAGGGGCCATTCCCGGATGAGCACGGGGCCGGTCGCCAGCCCGAGCTCCTCGGCTCGCTCGACGGCGTCGAGGGCGGCCTGGTACTCGCCCAGCGCCACGTACATCTCGGCCCGGTAGAGGTGGGTGATCGGACGGTCCGGGAGGTCCCCGGTCTCCGCCGCACGTTCGCGAAGCTCGAGCATCACCCGCCGGGCCTGCGCCTCGCGGCCCGCCGCGGCCAGCGCGAGGACCTGGTCCAGCGTCCCCTCCCGCGCCGCGGTCAAAGCCTCCTCGGTCCGGCCCAGCTCCAGGAGCGCCCGGACGTACACCCGCCCGTCGTCCGCGCAGATCCTCGCCCCGCGGCACGCTTCGGCCTCAGCCACCGCCTCCTCGAACCGGCCCGCGTGATAGTAGGCCGCGCCCAGGTCGGTTCGGACGATGGCCGAAAGGGGATCCAACGCCTTGGCGCCGCGCAGCCGCAGGGCTCGACGGAAGCGATCCTCCGCGGCGTCCCACAGGCGCTCGGCGGCCAGTACCTCGGCCAGGGAAGTCTGGGCCTCGGCCAGGGTGGAGTCGAGCTCCAGCGCGCGCTCCGCGGAGATCCGGGCCAGGGGCAACGCCTCCTCCGAAGACATGTCGTTGTGCTCGAAGAGCAGCACGTAGGCGTCCGCGAGGCCCGAATAGGCCAGGGCGAAGTCGGGGTCCAGCCGGAGCGCCGCCCTGAAGTGGTCGATGGAGGTGCTCAGGCCCTCCCCGCGGGCGTTCCACTCGGCCCGTCCGAGCAGGTAGCGGTCGTACGCGACGGGGTCCCCGGTGCGGGCGCTGACCAGCGTCGCCGTGGGCCGGGTGAGGGCCACGCTCAGCTCCCTCACCACCCTTCGGGCGATCTCCTCCTGGATGGCGATCACGCTCGCGACGGCGCGGTCGTACTGGTCGGACCAGAGGTGGAAGTTGCTCTCCCCGTCGATGAGCTGGACGGTGATCCGAACCGAGTCCGGCACGCGAGGCCGCCCTGAGGAAATGGGGCCGATCGTCGAAGTCGAGCCCCTCCTGCCGAGCGAGCTTCAGGTAGGCCTCGTGGATCAGGGCCGTCGTGTTGAGCGTCTCGTTGCCCTCCCACGCGGCCCGCTGGCGCTTCGCCAGGGCATGGAGCTGGTCGTAGAGGAGGGGAAAGAGCTCGTCCAGCGCGCCCTCGTCCCCTGCGCGGAGCCGGGCCAGCACGCAGATGAGGGAGGACGGGGGCCGTTTCCTGTTCAAGGGGATGAAGGCAGGCCGGCCCGGGAGCCTCGATTCCGGTCTCCCGTCCAGCCGGAACGGATGTTTCCCCCTCCCAGGAGGCCCCATGTCACGACACGTCATCGCGCTCACAGCCCTCACGGTCATGCTCGTCGGCTGCGGGGACGGGACCGTTCTGGACCCGGAGCCCGCCGACGGGGCCCGGGGCGCTCCGGGCGCCGTCGAGGCCCGGTCGGCCGCCGCCCCGGCGGGGGCCGCGTCCTACCACAGCGCCCAGCTCGGGCGGCTCTACGAGCTCCAGGCCGCCTTCCACGGCGCGCTCAACACCGGCGACGCCGACGCCGTCCGCGCCCTCTGGGCCGAGGACGCCACCGTCATGGCCATGGGAAGCACCTTCAACGGCCGAGACGAGATCGTCGCCTTCTTCTCCGGCTCCGGTCTCTTCGTCAACGGCTGGGCCTCCCTCGCGCCCGCCTACAAGACCCACTTCGACGTCCATGGCGGGACCGCCGACTACCGGTTCGAGTGCGTCTACCTCGTGGAGAGCGCCAATCTGACCGGCCAGACCGTGACGGCGCACCTCAACGCCACCGGTACGATGCGCAAGGTGGGCGACCGCTGGCTGTTCCAGACCTTCGTCGCGGGGGCCGGGTCGCTGTGAGGCGCCGAGTTTCGTGCGACGCCCCCGATCCCCTCCGGCGTCGGATCGGACATGCGCTTCCACCATGTCGTGCAGGTCAGGCGGTCGCCGAGGCCGACGTCGCGGAGCGCCGGGTCGAGAGTAGCTGAAGGCCCGGAGACGTGGGCCGGGAGAACCGAGGCGCCCCGTGGAGCCGTGACGGTCCGACGGGGCGCCGCCTCTCCCGCACGAGCGCCCGCGGGGCCAGCGCGGTACCGGAGCGCTTCCCCGAGCCCGACGTCCGGGCCAGGTTTCGTCCGGGAGGCGACCCACCCCGACCCGCGCGGCGAGGGACATGAAGCGCCAGACGGCCACCATCCTGATCGATCGACCGCCCGTGGAGGTCTTCCGCTACATGGACGACGTCTCACGGGAGCGGGAGTGGCAGCCGAACCTGCGGGCGGCGGAGCAGGAGCCGCCGGGACCTTCGAAGCCCGGGACCTGCAAGCGATACGTGAGCGAGTTCATGGGGCGGGAGATCCGCAACACCTACGTGGTGCGGGAGGTGCAGTCGGGCCGTCGGATCGTGACGGAGACGACGCCCGAGTCGGCGATCGACGCCCGCTGCGAGATCGTGATCGAACCCGAGGGAGCGGGCGCCCGGGTCACGCTGGCCGTGGAGGGCCGTCCCAGAGGGTTCCTCAGGCTCCTGGGCAAGGGACTGCTCGAGCGCGCCTACCACAAGGAGCTGTCCGCCAGCCTGGCCCGCCTCAAGGCCCGGATGGAGGCCACTTGACGGATGGGCCGGCGGCCGACCCGTTCCTCGCCGGACGACACCGTCTCCCTTGCGAACATCCAAGTGTCGGAGGAGAATACCCAGACTCTGGAATCCGCCTTCGCCTCCTGGCTTCCCGCTCGTCGCGTGAGCACGGTCGACCCGGTGAACGTCCTGAGCGCGGAGTAGCCGGGCGAGCGAGATGTGCCACGGCCGCCCCCGGACCCGACGAGCACGCCCATGACCGGACTCCTCGGCGGAGCGATGTCCGCCCTCCCGTGGCTGGTGATCGCGGTCGTCCTGGTCGAGTTCGCCCTCGCCGACGAGCTGCCCGCGCCCCGGGTCCGGCGGGCCTTCCTCGGTGCGGGGGCGGTCCTGGTGGCGGTCACCGCCACGGCCGCGTGGCTGAGCCCTCCGCTCGCGACCCCGACCCACCTCGCCACGGCCTGCGGCCCCCTGGCGTTCCTGCTCCTCCACGCCGCGTTGCGAGCCCTCTTCCGCAGCGTGAAGCAGAGTGAGCCGGTGCTCCTGTTCACGCCCGACGCCCATCGCGGCGGCTCGAGGCGGCTCTTCCACGAGCCGGACGCACCCCGAAGGGTGACCGGCTGGGACTACGTCTACTCCCTCTCGGTGGGCGTGGCGATGCTGCTGTCCGCCGCGCCGGCCTTGAACGAGATCATCGCCCGGGGGGCCTGAGCGGACCCGGAGCGTCACCCGAGCCCGGCCTCCGGAGGCCGTCCCCCTCCCCTGGCGCGCCGAGCGAACGGACGGCGGCCTCGTCACGGCGCGCCAACGGCCGTCCCGACCGGCTCGCGCAAGGCGTCCACATCGAGCAGATTGGGCCGCGGGAGAAGCCCGGTAGCGTCGGGCAGAACACGGGAGGCCTCCCCGCGCGGTCGCCGCCTTCCGCCGCCACGCGCTCAGATCCGAGGTGAACCCGGCATGATCATCCAGATCGTGAAGCTCAGGACCGACCTGTCCGAAGACGACCTCCTGGCAATCTCCCACGAACGGGCACCGCGGTTCCGGGCGCTACCCGGCCTCGTCCAGAAGTACTACGTGCGGGGAGAGGGCGAGGGGGAGTTCGCCGGGGTGTACCTCTGGGACTCGATGGAGTCGCTGGCCGAGTTCCGGGAGTCGGACCTGGCGAAGTCGATTGCCTCCGCGTACCGGGTGCTCGAACCGCCCGTCGTCGAGTTGGGGAAGGTCCTCTTCTCCCTGCGGGACTGAGCCCTCGCCCTACGCCGGGCCGGCCACCAGCCTCTGGGTCTCCTTGACGGCGTCGGCCGGACCCACCAGCACCAGGTAGTCACCGGTGTCGATGCGTGTATCCCCTCGAGGAACCACGAACTCCTTGCCCCGGATCACGGCGGCCACGACACACTCCGGGGGGATCGCCATGTCCCGGATGAGGGCGCCGGAGGCGGGCCCGCCCTCGGGCACGGGCACGCTCACCAGGCTTGCGACGCCCGAGCCGATCTCGAACAGCTCCGCCACGCCCGGACGGTCGAGGTAGTTCTCCACCATCGCGGCCGTGGCCCACGGAGCGCTGATCGCGAGGATCCCCTGGTCTTCGAGGAGGGAGACGTACTCGGGATCCTGCACGATGGCCATCACCCGGCCCATGCCCAGCCTGCGCGCCTGCAGGGCGGCGATGACGTTGCGTCCGTCGTCGTCGGAGGCGGCGATCGCCACGTCCACGTTCTCCGCGCCCACCTGCTTCAGGAGCTCCTCCTTCGTGCCGTCGCCCTGGTAGATCGGGACGTTGTAGCGCTGCTCCAGCTCGCGGCAACGCGCCTCGTCCTCTTCGATGAACGTGATCTGGTGCTCGGCGGCCCGGAACACCAGCCGGAAGTCGTCGGCGGCGAGCAGCCGGTCGGCGATGTTCCGACCCTGCCGTCCACCACTGATGATGAGTACGCGCATGTGGTCCTTGCCCAGTCTGTCGATCCACAAGATCAGCCGGCGACGGGCGGCCGGCAACGCGGCCAGCGCCCGGTCGCGGTTCTCGGGACGGGTGAGGAAGATGGCCGCTCCGGCGACGGTCAGGCCGCCGCCCAGCAGAAGGCTCCGCAGCTCGAGGAAGGGCACGAAGATCCAGCACGTGGCGATCCCCAGCACCGGGACCCAGGGATAGAAGGGAGCGGTGAACGGCCGCCGCAGGTTCGGCATCCTGCGGTGGAGCGCCAGAACGGCGTAGTTCACCACGCCGAGACCCATCAGGTATCCGAAGTCGGCCACCGAGGCTACGAACCGCACGATCCCCGATGCCCCGAAGGAGGCCACGACCACGGCACACATCCCCAGGGCGATGTGAGGCGTCCGGAAGCGGGGGTGCAGGCGCGCGAACACCTCGGGGAAGTGACCGTCCCGGCCCAGCGCGTAGAGCACCCGGGCGCTCGCCCCGAGGGTGATGCTGAACGCCGACAGGCTGGCCATGATGGTGGCCAGGATGGCCGCCCACCGGCCCCACCCTCCCAGGATGCGCTCGGCCATCAGGATGAACGGGACCTCGCTCTCGGCCAGCACCTCGTGGTGGGTGACGCCCATCATCACCCACACCACGAACACGTAGATGCCCGTAGCCACCAGCAGGGTGATGAGGATCGCCCGCGGAATGGTCTTCCCCGGCGCGATGATCTCCTCGGACGCCACGGTGATCAGCTCGAACCCGACGTAGGAGATGTAGATGAGCGCCATGGCGGGGACGAACCCGCCCCAGCCCTCGGGTGCCAGCGGTCGGAGGTTCGGTGCCTCCACCTGCGAGAGCCCCAGCACGGCCACCCCGACGAGCACGGCCAGCTCGACGAGGTTCATGGCCGTGACGACGCGGAGGGCCTCCGAGGTGCCGAACAGGTTCACGGCGGCGAACACGACGGTCGTGGCGATCGCGATGAGCGCGACGCTGGCCTCGGGCCAGAAGTAGACCTGGATGGTGATGGCGAAGATCACCGCGTACATGGCGCACGCCAGCGTGTTGCCGATCCAGAAGAACCAGCCCGTCAGGAACGCGAGCGGTCGCGGCAGCGTGCGACTGGTGAACGAATAGCCGCCGCCGGCCAGCGGGATTGCGGCACCGAGCTCGCTGTAGCAGAGGGCGGTTAGCAGCGTGATCAGCCCGACCAGCAGGTAGACGCCGATCCCCAGCGGCCCGACCAGGCGCGACACTTCTCCGGGAAGCGCGAAGATCCCCGGCCCCATCATCGCTCCGATGCCGATCATCACGGCCCCGAACAGGCCGATGTTGCGTCGGAACGAGAGGTCCTGGCTCATGGTCGCCAACCTAGGCCCGCCCGGGCCGGCGAGCGAACGCCGGGAGCGCGTCGACGGCCCGGGAGGTCCCGGCTGGCGGACATCTTCCTTCCCCCCGGGGTACTGTCTCCCCTATTCTCGGAGTCGTAGATCGACCCACCTCGCCGGAGAGCCCCGCCATGCACCCCACCCGCCGCATAGGAATCGCCACGACCACGCTCGCCCTGGCCCTGACCGCCACCCCGCTGCTCGCGCAGGAGGAGGCCCGCTCCATCGAGGACGGCGGGATCCACGTGTCGGGCTGGATGGGGATGCCCGACGAGGGGTCGGTCGAGAGCGCACGCCTCGCCATGGACGGCGACGCGCTCCACGTGACGACCGGGCCGGCGATCACCTACTGGAATCCCGCCAACACGGCGTCCGGCACGTACACGGTGACGGCGACGTTCAGGGAGCCGGCGTTCATGAACCTGAACAACCACCCACATCCCTACGGGATCGTGATCGCCGGCAACGACCTCGGCACCGACCGGAAGAGCTACCTCTATTGCGCCGCGTACGGAAACGGCCAGTTCATCGTCCGGGGTTTCGGACCCGAGCCGTTCGCCCTCAACGGACGTCGCGCGGAGGAGAATCCGGCCGTCCACCGGGCGGCGGGCCAGGGCGAGCCCGTCACGCAGGAGATTGCGGTCTCGGTGACGGACGACGCCGTCCAGTGCGCGATCAATGGAGAGGTGGTGGCCAGCTACCCGAAAGCCGACCTCGTGACCGAGGGCCGGCTGACGTCCACCGACGGCAACTACGGCATCCGCTTCGGCCACAACACCGAGGCGCTCGTGACCGGTCTGTCCGTGACGGGGGGGATGTAGGCGACGAGGCCGTCCGGCGGCGCCTCCACCCCTCGGTGGCCCCCCGCTCCGGATAGCTCCCCGACTCCGGATAGCTCCCCGATGCCATGGCGCGGCCCGAGCCGGGGAGCGCCCGGCGCGTAGCTGACCTCTCGAGGCGGGCCGCCGGATTGCACCGGTGTCTCGGCGGAGTCCCGCGGCCATCGAGTGGACGACGGTCGAGTGGTTCCGTATCGGACATGCGGACCGACCGGTGCTCCGACGCTCCCGGTGCGAGGAGCGACGGGGGCGCGGACTGCAGCTGCCGATACGGCGCCGTCGCGTTGCGCCGACGGGCGGGCGGCCGGACTCCCTCCTTGGCTCCGCACCTGCTCATCGGTCGGCGCGCGTTTCCCCGCCCAGTGGGGGCGATGCCTCTCCGAGCAGCGAGCGGAGGCGAGCGGCTCCGGGCCGGCCGGCGTGCCGCTTCACCAGGGCGGCCAGCTCGTCCCGCGTGGTCATCTCCCTCCGCAGCGCCCGCGCGACGGCGGGCTCGACTGCACGCGTCCCGCCCGCATCGGCGAGATCTTAGAGTGTCCGGGCCGGCGACGTGACGGGAACACCGTCCCGGTGCACCGTCTCACCCGGGTGGAGTCGAACCGTCCGGTGCACGAGGATCCCCGGCCGCCGTCGGGCGTGACCGACGACCAGCACGTGGTCGGGCGCTCCGGGCTTCCGCGGCGGCGTGATCCCCCAGAAGACCGAGGCGCTCCGATGGCTCACCGCTGCGCCCGGCCCGCACGCGAGGCAGGCCGCCATCTCGGCGGCGCGCGGTGGGGCGATCGGTCCCACCAGGTAGACCCCCCGGTGCAGGGGTCGCAGACTTCGTCGACCGGCTCCGATCGGCAGGGGCCGTCGCGGGGCCGGGCTCCGTCCTCTTCCCTGCTCAGGCTCATGTGCGTCGATGCCATCGTTGCGCTTGAAGGCCGTCCCCACCCGACCTCCGGATGGCGCGGCTCTTCGGTGACGCTCCCTCCACGCGTGGTGCCGAACCGGCGCGGATCGGCGGACGAAGCCGCTTCGAGAGTAGGCGGAACCCGGGGCGATGGGATGGGCGAATGGGCTCCGACCGGGAACGCGGTGGTTGCAGCGCCCCCGGGTGTCGTCGGGCCACTGCCTCCCACCCGCGGTGCCCTCGGGGGCGAACTCCTGCGCAGGCCAGGTCCGGACCACCGGGACCCGGGAGTGCCGACCTCGGGCGAGGCGCCGGTCCTCAGCCTCGGGTCGCTTCACCGTCCCCTTCAGCTCCGAGCGACGCACCGCCACCACATCGACGCGAGGGACACGATGGGGGCTGCCCGGCTACTCCACGTCGGCGGGCACCTCCACGCGGACGGCCACGTCCATGTCCTGCCGGCGCGAGGGGTCGCCGGTGGGGAGGGGTCCGCTCGGACTTGCTCGATGTGCCGAGGCACTCGCCGCTGAACGAGAACCTCAGGCCATCCGAGAAGGCCGGGCCCACGACCGTGCCGTGATCGAGGTCCTCGTAGATCCGACTGCCGAAGCCGAGGGTCGAGTCCACCCGGGACTCGACGGCTTCGACCAGCCGGGCGAAGCCCGAGAGGAAGCGGTCCTCCTCCTCGGCACCCACGCCCAGGTACAGGCACACCCGCTCGGTGGGACCCCGGTCGTGATAGTCCTCCTCCAATGCGAGCACGTCGTAGTGCGGCTTCGTGAAATCCCCGCTGATGGCGACGACATTCCGGAACAGCGGCGGGGCGTCCCGGAAGAGGGTCCAGACCGCGAAGTACCCACCGTCGGAGTGTCCCATGAGGGTCAGATCCTCGAAGCCCCCGCCGTCGGGCGCGAACTCGGCGAAGAACCGCGGCAACAACTCGCTCGAGATGAACCGGATGAACCGGTCCGGGGCCGTGAGGAAGTCCCGCCCCCTCATGTTTCGACGGCGTCGGTTGATCTCCCCGATCCCGAGGACGGCGACCGGGGGGATGGACCCGGTGCCGGCCAGCCGCTCGACGATTCCGACGACTCCTCCGTTTCCCAGACGGACGTGCGATCCGTCCATGTACCAGTCCGCATCCAGGAGGACGACGAGGTGGGTCTCCGGGCCGTCGGCGGTGGAGTACCCCTCGGGCAGGTGGACGTAGATCCGGAACGAGTCGCCCACCTCGTGGGAGTAGACCCAGCCGGGAATCCGGGACTCGTCCTCGGGTCGGTCGGGCTCCGAGGGAGTCGAGGAGCACCCCGACTGCAGAGCGACCAGGAACAGAAGGACCCAGGCGGTTCCCCTCCTCGACAGGTAGGCCGGTCGAGGATTCCCGACCCTCACGGTTCCGCAATCGGCTCCGGGGATCGCGTCCGCGTCCCCGCTCATTCGCACCGCAGCGCCCGCACCGGCTCGATCCGGGTGGCTCGCCGGGCGGGGACGTAGCTGGCCAGGGCCACCACGGCCATGAGCACGCCGGCGATCAGCACCCCCGTGGAGACCACGGGTGTCCGAAGCATGGTGAGCTGTGAGCTCATGACCGCACCGCCCAGCACCGACAGGACCAGGCCCAGCGCGACGCCGACGAACCCCAGCCAGAGGAACGATCTCATCACCGACATCCTGACCTGCCACCGGCCTGCTCCCAGCGCCATGCGCACGCCGAGCTCGGGCGTGCGGCGACTCACGGAGTAGCTGACCATTCCGTACAGCCCGACGACGGCCAGCACGAGGGCCAGGACTCCGAGGAGCCCGAGGGTGGCCGCCACGACCTTGCTCTCGCGGAGCCAGTCGCGCACGAGCCCCTCACCGGTGAGCACCCGGGTGAGCGGAACCGCGGGCCCCACGCGTCGCACCACGTCCCGGAGCGTCGGCAGGAGGGCCAGGGGGTCGTCCTCCGTCCTCACCACCAGCACCATGCCCGGGGTGGGATGCTGGGCGTGGGGGAGGTAGACGGTCGGAGTCGGCGGATCGCCGTAGAAGGTGGCGCCGAAGTCACGCACCACGCCGACCACCGTCACCGCTCGCCCCGCGGTCCAGTTGCGCTCGCCCAGGTATCGAGCGAGCTCGGGGCTGTCCGTCGACTCCGTGTAGAGCGTCTTGCCGACGGGGTCCTCCCCGGGCCAGTAGCGTCGCACGAAGGCCTCGTTCACCACCGCGACCAGGGGGTCGTGGATGCCGTCCTGCGGTCCCGGAGCGCGGCCCCTGGCGAAGGACGCGCCCAAGGCGCGGAAGAAGCCCGGTGTGACCGACTTGAAGCCGCTCACGCCGCGGGCTGCTCCTTCTTCGGACTCCCGGCCCTCGACCCTCAGCGGGCCGAGCTCTGTCCTCGTGTACGCCCCGATGGGCACGTCGACGCCCGCCCCCACGGCCACCACACCGGGCACGGCTTCCATGGCCTCGAGCAACCCGTGGAAGAAGGCCGACTGCTCCGCCGCTCCCGCGTACCGGCTGGGGGGCAGGTCCAGCCGCGCCGTAAGCATCCGGTCCGTCTCGATGCCGAAATCGACGTGCTGGAGAGCCCGGACGTGCCTGAAGGCCACGACGCACGTCACCACCAGCGGGACGACGAGAGCGAGCTGCGTCACCAGGATCCACCGTCGGAAGCGCCGGTGACCGGCGCTGCTCGTCGAGGAGGCCGACCCCTCCTTCATGCTCTCGCCGAGCGAAATGTTCGATGTGAGGAGCGCCGGCGTCAGACCGAAGGTCAGGGCCGCGAGGCTCGCGAGGGCCAGCGTGAAGATCAGCAGGGTGGGATCGAGGGCGGCCTCCTCGGCCATGAAGGGCGACGCGGGGAACGACCTCAGCATGGCCCGGATCCCCCAGCTCCCGAGGTAGATGCCGGCAGCCCCGGCGAGGAACGCCAGGAGAAAGCACTCGACCAGCAACCGACGCACGATCTGCCAGCGGTTCGCTCCCACGGCCATACGCACCGCCATCTCCCCCTGCCGGGTGGCGCCCCGGGCCAGGAGGAGGTTGGCCAGGTTCACGCAGGCGATGAGGAGCACGGCCACCGCGGCGAGGATGATGCTCCCGACGGCCACACGGTCCTGCGGAGAGTAGAGGTAATCCCGGAGCGGCTGCGCCCACACCCCGGTCAACCTCTCCTCCTCGGGGCGATCGATGGACGATCGTTCCACGAGGGCGCTCAGCCGAGCCTGGAGGTGGTCCGGCGAGGATCCGTCCGGCAGGCGCGCCATGACTCGCCACGTCCGCTCGACGTCGCCGGGGGCGCCCCCGACCTCCCGCGGCTCCGGCCCCACGGGGGTGAAGACGCCCACCCCCTCCCAGGGGTGCCCGGAATCCACCTCCCGGGGCATCACCCCGATCACCGTGTGAGCGACCTCGTCGAGCACGACGATCCGGCCGAGCACGTCGTGTTCGCCCGCGAAGCGCTCCTGCCAGAAGCCCCACGTGACGAGGGCCACCGGCTCGGCCGAGGCGGCCGCGTCGAGCGGTCCGGGCAGTCGGCCCAACTCGGGCTCCACCCCGAGCATCGGCAGGAGGTCGACGGACGCCTCTACCTTCACCGTCCTGGCCGGCTCTTCGTCTCCGCCCACGTACGCATCGCGAGAGGAGTAGTACCCCATCTCCTGGAAGAGCCCGGACTCGGCCGTCCAGTATTCCAGATCCCGCTCCGGGATGGAGGTCCGGCGGAGGCCGGGGCGTGTGCCCCATACGACGACGAGCCCGTCCGGGTCGCGGAACCGCTCCGCGACCCTGGACATGCCGGTGTTCATGCTGAACATGCAGTTGGTCGCGCCGATGCCCAGGGAGAGCATGACCACGGATCCCACGGAGAACGCGGGTGTCCGGGCCAGGGAGCGAATCGCGAATCTGACGTCGTCGTCCAGCCCCGTCATCACTGCCCGCGCGCCCCCGAGGCGCGCGGCCGCGCCGGACCACGCCAGGTTCCACGACTCCCGGATCAGCGCCACCGGGCGCCTCGCACCCGTCTCGGACCCCACCCTGTCGAAGAACGTCTCCGCCATCTCCTTGCGCGAGATCCCGGGCGCGTCCTCGGGGAAGATCCGGAGGATGAGCCGGACCACGGACCTGGCGACCCGCATCAGCGGGCTCACGCGACGCCTCCGTCGCCACCGCCGGCCCCGGCGAGAAGGTCGCGGGCCCGTGCCGCCTTCACCTGCGCCTCCAACCGCGCCGCCTCCTCGGCGGCCACCCGCCGCCCGAAGGCGGTGATGGCGAAGTAGCGCCGCTGGCGTCCGTCCACGTCGTCGGCGGGTCTCCGGTCGGCAGGCTCCACGAGGCCGTCGGCGGTCAGGCGACGGAGCGCCCGGTACAGCGTTCCCGTCTGAAAGCCTCGCGCTCCGTGCCAGCGCGACTCGGCTTCCTTGATGATCCCCCACCCGTGACTCTCACCGGTGGCGAGCACCAGGAGGATCTCGAACTCCACCGGGCTCAGCGGAATGAAGTCGTGCGGATCTCTCGCGTCGGCCATCGATCGCTCCTTCGCCCCGGGCAGGGGCGTGATAGGTGCGTCGTGCACCCATCGACCGATCCCTACGGCGCCGCGTGTCGGCGGGTTTCGCCACACCTGGCGTTCCGGACCGGCGTGGAACGCGTCCGGCGGAGAGCCCACGGACGGGAGACACCTCCTTCGCCAGGGGCGTGCTCCTCGGTCGTGGTTGCGCGTCCCCCCGCTCAGAGGGGGCAAGCGCAACCCGGTGGCCGGCGACCCCCTGGGCGTGGCACCCGTTCCCCCCTTAGAGGGGAAAAGGCCCACCGGTCAGCACGCCGCGCCGCCGCCGTTGCGATGGTCCCCGCCTGCCCGTCCCCACCGAGGCTACGGCCGAACGGGGGCCGCCGCGTCGCTCGACCGCCGAGCGAGGAGCGAGGATGGCGAAACCAGTCTACAATGTGTACCGTAGAGGTACACATTGTAGACCGAGGAACGCCACGAGCGCCTCGGAGAACGGACGCGCGGAGATACGATGGGGAGCAAGAGCTACCTGGGTGAGTTCGAGCAGATGGTCCTCCTGGCGATCCTCCAGGGAGGTGAGGACGCGAACGCACTCGAAGTGCGTCGTGAGCTCGAGGAGAGCGCCGACCGGAGCGTGAGCAAGGGCGCGTTCTATACCACGCTCGACCGCCTGGAGAAGAAGGGGTACGTGACGTGGAAGTCCCGCGTCCCGGACGAGGGACGGAACGGGCTGCCGCAGCGACACTTCCGCGTCATGCCCGAGGGAATCGACCAGTTGCGCAAGTCCCGTGAGGCGCTGCGCAACCTCTGGCGCGGCCTCGACACGGTGCTGGGCACGCCGTGAAGGGACGCGCCGCCTCGCCGCGACCGCCACCCCTGGCGGTCGCGCTCCTGCATCGCTGCCTGCCCGGTGGCGTGGTCGGGCTGAGCATCCTCGGTGACCTCCATCAGGAGTTCGACGAGCTCGTGGCGGCCCCGGGGCAGCGCTTTCCACGCCTCTGGTTCTGGCGCTCGGCGATCGGTCTGAGCGTCCGCTACGCCCTCCGGGGCCTCGGAGAGAGAGCGGTCGGCGCCGGAGCGCCCGGCTCACCACCGTGGGAGACGACGATGACGTGGTTGGCCGACTTGCGGTACGGATTCCGCATGCTGTTCAAGACCCCCCTTCTCTCGGCGGTGGCGGTGCTCACCGTGGCGCTGGGCGTGGCGCTCACGACCCACACGTTCAGCTCGGTGCACGGCGCAATGCTGCGCGGCATCCCGGTGCCCGACGACGATCGCCTCGTCGCCGTGTTCGGCACGCGCCCCGACCTCGGGATCGAGCAGACGGAGCTTGCAGTCCACGATTTCGAGGATCTCCGGGGGCGCCAGAACACGCTGGACGACGTCGCCGCCTTCTATCAGGGGACGGTGAACATCGCGGGCGACGAACGTCCGCCCGAGCGCTTCGCGGGCGCCTACGTCAGCGACAACTTCTTCTCCCACCTCGGCGTCGCGCCTCTGCTCGGCCGGACCTTGCGCGCGGGCGAAGAGGGCCCCGACGCACCGCACGTGATCGTCCTCGGATACCACGTCTGGCAGAACCGCTTTGCCGGCGCCCCGGACATCGTAGGCCGCTCGATCCGCGTGAACGGGTTCACCACGGAGATCGTTGGCGTCATGCCGGAGGGGTTCCGCTTCCCCTTCCTGGAGGACGTATGGCTTCCCCACCGGGAAGACGCGGCGACCCTCCCGCGCGGGCGGGGACAGGACTTCGACCTCTTCGGGCGCCTCGGTGAGGGCGTGTCCCTGGAGGCTGCCCGAGCCGAGCTCTCGTCGATCGCCGCGGGGCTCGCGCAGACCTACCCCGAGACCAACGAGAACCTGGGAATGGGAGCGATCCCGTACGAGGACCGCTTCATGCCGCAGCAGATCCAGGCGGTCATGTGGGTGATGCTCTTCGCGACGTTCGGTGTCTTGCTGATCGCGTGCGCGAACGTGGCGAACCTGTTGATGGCCCGCGCCTCCGTCCGCGCCCGGGAGATCGCGGTGCGAACCGCGCTCGGTGCCGGGAGATGGCGTGTGGTGCGCCAGCTCATGATGGAGTCGGTGGCGCTCGCGCTGGTCGGCGGCGCCGTCGGCGTCGCCCTCGCGTGGGTCGGCGTGGACCTGTACCGGAGCGCCGTGGCGGACATCTACAAGCCGTATTGGATCGAGATCCGCATGGACGTGCCGGTCCTGCTCTTCAGCCTCGGGGTCACCCTCGTGGCGAGCGTGGCCGCCGGGGTCTGGCCCTCCCTGCGTGCCTCCGGCATGCGCATGGGGGAGATGCTGAAGGACTCCACCCGGGGCTCGTCGAGTCTCTCCATGGGCAAGCTGAGCCGTGTGTTTGTGATCTCGGAGATCGCCGTCTCGTGCGCACTCCTGGTCGGCGCCGGGTTCATGATCAAGAGCATCGCCAACCTGCGAAACGTCGACCTCGGCTTCGAGACCGCAGGCGTCATGACCGGGCGCATCGGACTGTTCGAGAACGACTACCCGGACGAGGAGAGCCGCGACCGGTTCTTCACGCGGCTCAAGCAACGGCTGGAGGCCGAGCCCGGCGTACGCTCCGCCGCCCTGGGGACCAACCTGCCCGGGCTGGGCGGAGCCCGGTACTTCCTCGCGGTGAACGGCGAGACCTACGCGACGGACCGGGACTACCCCCTGGCGACCACCACCATCGTCTCGGCGGACTACTTCGCCACCCTCGGCGTCGACCTCTCGCGGGGCCGCGACTTCACGGCGCTCGAGACGCAGATCGACGGCGGTGAGGTCGCGATCGTGAACGAGAGCTTCGCGGCGCGCTACCTGCCCGGAAGACCCGCGATCGGCGAACAGGTCCGCCTCGGCCGCTCGGACTCGGAGTGGCCCTGGATGACGATTGTCGGCGTGGTGCCCGACATGCACATCGGCGGCAACGTGGGCGGGATCGGAGACGACCGGCAGCCGCCCGAGCGGCTGTTTCTCCCGCAGG
>JASFUL010000031.1:0-21232 GCA_050050315.1 Gemmatimonadota bacterium | reverse complement strand
GCCACGAGTGCTCACGCAGCGCCGCGGGCGTGGAGTGGTCGCCCGTGACCGCCATCACGTCCGGCTCCAGCGCGAGAATGCGGGGGACGAGCCGGTCGACCGCCTCGATGGCCGCCACCTTCCCCTCGAAGTCGCCGTCGTGCCCCCTCGTATCGGTGTCCTTGAAGTGCAGGAAGTACAGGTCGTGGTCCTCGCCCCAGAGCCCCTCGAGGGCCTCGACGGTCTCTTCCACGCCGGACGGAACGCGATCGACCGTCATGCCGACGAGACGCGCGACCCCCCGATACATAGGGTACTTGGCGATCGCCGTGCCCCGCAGCCCGAAGCGCTCCACCAGGGTGGGGTAGCGCTCGAACGACGCGAAGCCGCGGGCCAGGAACCCGTTCATGGCCGGCTCGTCCGCCAGGATCTCCCGGGCCTGGGCGAGGAAGTCGCGCACGATGGTCGCGGTCCGCTGGGACACCTCGCTCTGGGCCTCGACGGGGTGGTCCGGCACGCCGGTCTCCAGGGGGTCGGTCTCGTTGAGGTCCGCCCCCAGACCTTCGCCCCGGAGCCAGAAGACGACCCGGTGCTCCTTCTCGGGCACCAGCCGGATCTCGGCGCCGTCGGGTTGGCGCAGGGCCTCCATGACCTTGTCGACCACCCGGCGGGCCTCGGCGTCCGACGGCCGGCCGGCACGACGGTCGGCCACCCGTCCGTCGGCGTCGAAGGTCGCGGTGTTCAGGCGCGCCGCGACGTCCCCGTGCTCGATCTCCAGCCCGACCCCCAGGGCGCTCAGCACGCCCCGGCCGATGTTGAAGCGGACCGGGTCGTAGCCGAAGAGGGAGAGGTGGCCCGGACCGCTTCCGGGCGTGATGCCGGGCTGGACCGGGAGCAGCATCCCCAGGGACGCGCGGCCGGCGAGGGCGTCGAGGTTGGGCGTGTCGGCGGACTCGAGCTCGGTGCGACCCGTGTCGGGATGCGGGAGGCCTCCGAGGCCGTCCATGACCAGGAGGACGAGGCGGCTCGAGCCGCCACGCTCGACCTGGTCTTCGGGAAGTCGGATGTCGCTCATCGTCGGGGGATTCCGGAGGTCGGAGAGGACCGTCCCAGCGGGACGCACGCCCCCACGGGGCACGCTCCACACGCACCCCCGAGGACCCGGTCCGTTCCGTCGGCCCGCGGTCCGTCGACCGGCCCGCCGGGAGGCACGCGCCGTCGTGAACCGGGGGCCGGATCGCTATGTTGTCCCCTCGGCCCGGCCACGGCCGACCCGGCCCGCGAGACCGTCCACCGGAGGAGAGACCCGTGAAGCTATCGCCGTTCCGCATGGAGCGTTGGCAGTCCACCTACGAGCACCGCGTCCGCTTCAACCTCTCGGAGAGCGGCGTGCACCCCATGAGCCTGGAAGAGCTCCTCGGGCTGTCGGGGGCCGCCCCGGGCTCCCTGGATCGCGTCCGTTTCGGCTACGGCCAGTCCAACGGCTCGGACGAGCTACGGGCCCGGATCGCGGCGCTGTACCCCGGGGCGGACGACGCCAACGTGCTGGTCACCGTGGGGGGCGCCGAGGCCAACTTCGCCGCGCACTGGCACCTCACCGAGCCCGGCCAGGCCGCGGCCGTGATGCTACCCAACTACATGCAGGTGCCGGGGCTCCTCGAGAACTTCGGTGCCCGGCCCCTCCCCTTCCACCTCGAGGAGGCGACCGGATGGGAGCCCGACCTCGACGAGCTGGACGCCGCCCTCGAGGCCGGGGCTCGCTTCGTCCTGGTCACCAACCCGAACAACCCCACGGGCAAGGCGCTCCGGGAGGACGCCCTCGACGCCATCGTCGAGCGGGCGGAGCGTCACGGCGCGTGGATCCTGTCGGACGAGGTCTACCAGGGGGCCGAGGCCGGCGGCGAGCGCACGCCGAGCTTCTGGGGCCGCTACGACCGGGTCCTCGTCACGAACTCCCTCTCCAAGGCGTACGGCCTCCCGGGCCTGCGCCTCGGGTGGGTGGTGGGCCCGGCGGACGAGATCGCGACCCTCTGGGGCCGGACCGACTACACGACCATCGCGCCGGCCACCCTCTCGGACCACCTGGCCGCCCTCGCGCTGGAGCCGGAGACCCGGGCGAAGATCACCGACCGGGCCCGGCGGATCGTCCGGGAGAACCTCTCGGCCACGCGGGACTGGCTCGACGCCCGACCCGGCCTCTTCGCCTACCGTCCCCCCGACGCCGGCGCGATCGTGTACGTTCGCTACTCGGCCGACGTGAGCTCCTCGAGCTTCGCCGAGAAGCTCCGGGTGGAGAAGGACGTCCTCGTCGTCCCCGGCGACCACTTCGGAATGGACCGGTTCCTGAGGATCGGCTTCGGCCCCCCGCGGGACGAGCTCATGGAGGCGCTGGGCCGGATCGCCGAGGCCTTCGACGAGGTGGCCCTCACTCCGACCTGAGGGCCTCCCGGGGGTCGACGGCCACGGCCCGGCGGGCGGGGAGCCAGGCGGCCAGGGTGCCCACGCCGCCCAGGAGCGCCGCCGCGACCAGGAGGCTCGGCGGGTCCCAGGGCCTCACGCCGAACAGGAGCCCGGAGATGGCCCGACCGGCGATCAGCGAGCCGATCGAGCCCAGGAGGAGACCGAGGGCCACCAGGCGGAGGGACTGGCTCATGACCATGCCCATCAATCTGCCCCTCGGAGCGCCGAGGGCGGCGCGTACGCCGATCTCCCGGGTCCGGCTCTGGACCAGGTAGCTCAAGACCCCGTAGATCCCGGCCGCGGCCACCAGGAGCGCCAGGAGCGCGAAGACGGCTCCGATGAGGGACGCCGCCCGGGGACGCACCACCGTCTCGGCCATCAGGCTCTCCAGCATGCGGAGGTCGGCGACCGGCACACCCGGATCCACGCGGGCGACGGCGTCCCGCACCGCGGCCGGGACCTGCGCGGCGTCCCCGCTCACCTCGAGGACGAACGACATCCTCCCGTTGATCAGGGTGCCGAAGGGGGCGTAGAAGATCGGCTCGGGGGAGGCGCGGTACCCGTCGTCGAGGACGTCCCCCACCACGCCCACCACGGCGGCCGACACGGTGTCCCGCCACCGGAGCTCGAAGCCCTGACCCACCGCGTCCCCGTCGGGCCAGTAGCGGCGAGCCATCTCCCGGTTCACGAGCACCGGCATCGGGACCCGCAGCTCCCAGGTCGGCTCGAGCAACGCGCCCCGCTCCAGGGGGATTCCCATCACCTGGAAGTACTCCGGCGTCGCGGTGCGGTACTCGGCCAGCGGAGGGTCGTCCGGGTCGTTCGACCGTCCCGGGAGCGCGATGTCGGTCCAGCGATTCTCGCGCGTGAAGGGCATGTCCGACACCAGCCCCACGGCCGCGACATCCGGGATCGTCTCGAGCTCGTTCCAGACGTCCCTGAAGTAGCCCTGCACCCCCTCCCTTCCCTCCCGGTCCGGGGGCGCGGTCACCTGGAAGGTCATCACCCCCTCGGGCTCGAAGCCCGGCGGTACGTCGACGAGCTCGCCGAAGGAGCGGACCAGCAGCAGCGCCACCACGAGGAGGGAGGTCGCCAGACCGACCTGTCCCACGATGAGGAGGTTGCGGGTCACGCCCGAGCGGCGGCCGGCTCCGGAGCGCTCGCCGCCGGCGACCAGCGCCTCCCGGATCTGGCTCCCGGAGGCGGCCCGGGCGACCGGCAGCCCCGACAGCACCCCGGCGGCCACGGCGGCCAGGACCGTGAAGGCCACGACCCGCGCGTCCAGCGTCGCCTCGACGAGCCCCGTGAAGAACCGGGCCTGGACCGCACGGATCGACCCCTGTGCCACCCCGAGGAGGACCGTCCCGACGCCGGCTCCGGCAAAGCCCAGCACCACCCCCTCCACCAGGAGCTGACGGACGAGGCGACCGCGCCCCGACCCGAGCGCCCCCCGCACCGCGAACTCCCGGCGCCGCTCCTCGCCCCGGGCCAGCGTCAGGTTGGCGACATTGGCGCAGACGACGAGGAACACGGCGCCCCCCGCGGCCAGGAGCAGATACAGGGTCGGCCGCGCGTCGCCCATGAGGTAGTCGGCCACCGGCCGCACCAGGATCGAGCGTCCTCCGTTCTCGGCGGGATGGCCCCGGGCCATGCGCTCGGCCACCGCCGCCATCTCCAGACGGGCCTCGGACACGGCCACGTCGGGGCGCAGGCGCGCTACGGTCCGGAGGTACCGGCCTCCGAAGTCGTCCCGCTCGTCGTCCAGGAGAAGCGGCCGCCACAGCTCGGTGGCCTGCCAGGAAAGCGATCGCTCGGGCTGCCGGTACTCCGGCGGCAGCACCCCGACCACGGTGTGCGGACGGCCGTCGATCAGGATGTCGCGGCCGATCAGGTCGGGGTCGGCGCCCCAGCGTCGGGTCCAGAGCCCGTGGGAGAGGACGACGAGACGTCCGGCGGCCTCCCGCACCGAGGCCTCGTCGAAGCCCGGCCCCAGCGTCGGCGACACGCCGAGGACGTCGAAGAAGCGGGGCGTGACGTAGCTCGCCTCCACCCGCTCGGCGGGTCCCTCGCGCCCGGAGAGCGTGGCGTAGTCCACGTTGAAGGCGGCCACGTCCTCGAAGGAGCGCGTCTCGTCCCGCCAGGTGACGTAGTTGCCCGGGGCCACCGTCGTCACGTCCCGGCTGTTCGGCTCGGTCTCCCAGAGGAGGACCAGGTCCTCGGCCCGCTGCCACGGCAGGGGTGCGAAGAACTGGGCGCTGACGAGCGTGAAGATCGCCGAGTTGGCGCCGATCCCCAGCGCCAGGGTCATCACGGCCACCGCCGTGAAGGTGGGCCGGCGCCGCAGCGTCCTCAGCGCCCAGCGGACGTCCCTTCCCAGATCCCTCCACATCCCCGACCTCCTTCCATCCCCGTCGAGTCGACGCTCCGCCGCCAGCCGCCAGACGAAGCCCAGAGCCTGCCGCCAGTACCAGCGCCGGGCCGCCCCCGGACCGCCCTGCGCCACCCGCCGGCGGAAGAGCTCCTCGAGCTCCCCGAGGACCACCTCCGGGTCGTCCTCGCCCAGCGCCCTCCGCAGGAGCCACCGCGCCGGCCCCGGGGGCCGGCACTCGCCTCTCCTCACGTCAGTCGTCCAGTACGGGCTCGAGGCCGTCCCACAGCCCCAGGAAGGACCGCCGCGACTCCCTCAGGGGCTCGAGGGCGGCGTCGGTCAACGCGAAGTAGCGGCGGGTGTGGGACTCGCCGCTCTCCTCCGGGGGCACCTTGCGCGAGGACAGGAGCCCCTTCCGCTCCAGCCGGCGCAGCGCGATGTAGGCGGCGGAGGTGGCCACCTCGCGACCGGTCCGCTCCTCGAGCTCGGTGACGATGGAGACCGAGTAGGCCTCCCGACCGAGCCGGAGGACGGCGAGCAGTACCTGGTGCTCGAACTCTCCGAGCGTAACGCGTCCCACGGAGACCTCCTTCTGCGGCGCACCCGTCGACCGTATAACGACGCTATAGTATAACGGCGCTATACATCGTTGGACCATGCGCGTCGACCGGCGGTTGGAACGCTTGCCGGCGGGCCCGACGGTCGGGTACCATCGCCGGACGCGCCCTGCTACCATCTACGGAGATCGATCCTTCCCGCCTCGAGGTGACCATGCCCCGTCGTCCTCCGGCTCCCGGCCGGCTCCGCTTTCCGTGGTCCGCCGCCACCGCCGCGGCGCTCACCGCACTCCTCGTCTCGGCCCCTTCCCTCGACGCCCAGTCCCGCGACGCGGGACGCCACTTCGACGTGCTCATCCGTGGGGGCCGGGTGCTCGACGGCAGCGGGAACCCCTGGTTCAAGGCCGACGTGGGGGTCACCGGCGGCCGGATCGCCGCCGTGGGTCTCCTCCCCGGCGCCACGGCCGAGCGGGTCATCGACGCCGAAGGTCTGTACGTGACCCCGGGGTTCATCGACATCCACTCCCACGCGGACGACGGCTCCGCGGACATCGGCGAAGCGACCATCCGCACCGACAGCCTGAAGCGGAAGGCCATGCCGAACCTGGTGGCCCAGGGCATCACCACGGCCGTCGTGAACCAGGACGGCCGCTCTCCCTGGCCCATCCGGGAGCAGCGCGAGATCCTCGAGCGTCAGGGGCTGGGGGCGAACGTCATGCTCATGGTCGGGCACGGCGAGGTCCGGGGCCGCGTCATGGGCGACGACTTCCGGCGGCCGGCCACCGAGGAGGAGGTGCGGGAGATGCGGGCGCTGGTCCGGCAGGCCATGGAGGAGGGCGCCGTCGGGATGTCCGCCGGGCTCGAGTACACGCCCGGGCGCTGGAGCACGACAGACGAGGTGGCGGCCCTCGCCGAGGAGATCGTGCCCTGGGACGGCGTCTACATCTCCCACGAGCGGAGCGAGGGGCCCGATCCCATGTGGTACTGGCCGAGCCAGGACGACCCCGGCCCGCCCACGCTCATCGACGCCGTCCTCGAGACCATCGAGATCGGCCGTCGCACGGGAGCGAAGGTGGTGGCGAGCCACATCAAGGCCAAGGGCGCCCACTACTGGGGCACGAGCCACACCGTCATCCAGCTCATCGAGGCCGCCCGGGCCGAGGGCGTGCGGGTCTGGGCGGACCAGTACCCGTACCCGACCAGCGGCTCGGACGGGTCCACCGTGCTCGTTCCGCGCTGGGCGCTCCGGGATCCCGACGCCGAGAATCCGCGAGAGGGTCGGCCACCCAAGGAGATGCTGGAGACGCGGCTGGAGGACGCCGCGCTGGCGGCCGACGTCCGCACCGACATCGCCCACGAGATCCGGCGCCGGGGCGGGGCCGACCGGGTCGTGGTCTTCGAGTACCCGAACGAGGCCTACGTCGGTCGCTCGCTGGCGGACGTCGCGACCGAGCGCGGCGTCGACCCCGTGGAGATGGCGATCCTGCTGCAGCTCGAGGGCGACCCCGAGCGCCCGGGGGGCGGACGTCTGCGCGGTTTCAGCATGTCGGAGGACGACGTCGAAGCCTACGCGGCCCGCCCCTGGGTGGCGACGGCCACCGACGGCGGGCTGGCCCACCCTGACGACGGGCGGTCCGTCCACCCGCGCTACTACGGCACCTTCCCTCGCAAGATCGCCCACTACGCCCGGGACGAGGAGGTGCTGTCCGTGGCGAACGCCGTGCGCTCGGCCACGTCTCTCCCGGCTCATCTGATGGGGCTCCGGGACCGGGGGATGGTGCGGGAGGGGTTCGTGGCCGACCTGGTGGTCCTCGACCTCGAGCGGCTCGACCCGAAGGCAACCTTCTTCGACCCCCACCAGTACCCCGAGGGCATCGAGCACGTCCTCGTCGCGGGCGAGTCCGTGGTGGACGGGAGTGAGCTGACCTGGAAGCTCCCGGGTCGCGTCCTGACCGGGCATCGCCTCACGACCACGCCGGTCAGCGACGGCTCCGAGGGCTGAGTGACCCCGGCGATGTCCTCGCCCGGGCACCCGCCGCGTCCCGGGCCGCCGGTTCGCGGCACGGGCCTGGCGTCGGCGCTCCTCGCCCTGGTCCTCTCCCTCGGCTGGGTGACCCGGGGCACGGCCCAGTCCGTGGTCGACCGGACCCCGAACCTGAGCGGTGGCTGGGCCGGCGCCCCCGGGATGCTCCACCTCGACCAGCTCCACCGCCTCGACGTCGGGGACGCCCCGGAGCGTGCGGTGACGGACGCTTCGACCTACCTCCTCGGATGGAGCCACGGGGGGTGGGCGCTGGTCGGGGCCCACTGGGCGCCCCGCTCCGACCTGGTGCCCGGACACCCCAACGAGTGGGAGCTCCTGGCCCGCTTCGCGCCACTCTCGAGCTCGTGGGGAGCGGCCTTCGACTTCGGCCTCACGGCCGCGTGGAACGAGGCCGCCGGGAGCCTGGACGGTGAGCTGGCGGTGGGCGTGCCGTTGGGCCGTGCCAAGCTCATGGGCGCGCTGCGAGGTCTCTCCGACGGATTCGGCCAGGAGGACGCCCGGTGGGTGTTCGGTCTGGGTGCCGTGGTCGACGTCACCGAGCACGTCGCGCTCGCCGCGGACGTGGTCCGTCCCTTCGACCTCGCCGAAGGCGAGACGTACGGCTGGGGCGGGGCGGTCCAGCTGGCCGTGCCCGGGACGCCCCACTCGCTGTCGCTGCAGGCGGCCAACACCAACTCGGCCACCCTCCAGGGCTCGTCCCGGGGCTCCGGCGGCACCCGGTTCGGATTCGAGCTCACCCTCGCCGTCTCGCCGGACCGCTTGTTGGGCGGCGAAGGAGCCCGGTCCGGGGATCCGGCCGAACGGGCCGGTGAGGCCGACCTCGTGGCCGGCGATACCGCGCGGATCGAGATCGGCGACGGCGGCTTCGGAGACCCGAGGGTCGTCGTCCGGCCGGGCACGTATGTCGTCTGGACCGTGACCGGGGGGGAGATCCACTCGGTGGTGTCCGACGACGGGAGCTGGGAGTCGCCCTTCATCGCGGCTCCGGAGTCCTTCGGACGGGTCTTCACCGAGGAGGGCGAGCACCCCTACCACTGTGGCCTCCATCCGGCCGAGGAGGCCGTCCTCGTCGTTCGCCTCCCACCGGAGCCCCTCCCATGAACATCTCCTCGCTCGTCGATTCCATCCGCGACTTCCTGGCGACCCCACTGATCCAGCTCGGGAGCTGGATCGTCGCGCTCCAGGACCTCCTGCTCGCGTCGGTGCTGCTGTCCGGATCGTGGGTCGTCGCCCGGGCAGCCCGGCGGCTGGCGAGCCGGGTCTTCGCCGCCGAGAGCGAAGAGGAGCAGGGAGGGAGCGTCATCGTCGAGACGGTGACGTGGTGGGCGTTCATGCTCGCCGGGGTCGTCCTCGCGCTGGACGCGGTGGGGCTGGACATGGCCGTCGCCCGGGACGTGCTCAACGCCCAGCTCTTCTCCATCGGCGGGGACAGCCCGGTCACGCTCGTCACGCTCTTCTTCGCCGCCGTCGTGGTGGGGCTGACCTGGGTCCTGTCACGGATCCTCCGGCGGGGGCTCGAGCGCGCCTTCCGCGTGCGGCAGGTGGACGAGGGCACCACGGCCATCACGAAGCGCCTGGTCCACTACGTGGTGATGGCGGTGGGCGTGGCCCTCGCCCTCCAGAACCTGGGCGTGAACCTCGGCGCGCTGTTCGCCGCCGGCGCCGTGTTCGCCGTGGGCATCGGCTTCGCGATGCAGAACATCGCCCAGAACTTCGTGTCGGGGCTCATCCTGCTGGTGGAGCGGACGATCAAGCCGGGCGACGTCCTCGAGGTGGACGGGATGGTGGTCGTCGTCGAGAAGATGGGGATCCGGGCGACGGTGGCCCGGACGCGGGACGAGGAGGAGATCATCATCCCGAACTCCACGCTCGTGCAGACCAGCGTGAAGAACTACACGCTCCGCGACTCCCTGTACCGGCTCCGGGCGCTGGTCGGGGTGGAGTACGGCTCCGACATGGCCCAGGTGATGTCGGTGCTCCAGGAGGCGGCGAACGGGGTCGAGTGGCGCTTCGGCGGCCGGGATCCGGTGGTGCTGCTCCGGGCGTTCGCCGACAGTTCGGTCAACTTCGAGGTGAGCGTCTGGATGCAGGATCCGTGGACGGCTCCCCGGGCGCACTCGAAGCTCAACCAGGCCGTCTGGGACGCCCTGGGCGAGGCCGGAATCACCATCGCGTTCCCCCAGATCGACGTCCATTTCGACCCGCCCATCGATGAGGCGGCCGGGCGCTTTCCGCGGGCATCGTAGGGGGGGAGTCACCGGAGGACCGGGATGCCACCGAAGGACGTGCTGACGGACCTGGAGCTCCTGGTCCGCTCCCGCTACGGCCTGATCCACCTGCGGACGGCCGAGGAGGACCGGGCGCGGGCGCTCCTGCGCCACCTGGCCGACGGGCTGGGGCTTCCCTTCTTCACCTGGTCGGCGTCGCGGGGCCTGGCCCGGGACGGGATGGCGCCGGCCTACGACACCCGCAATCCGGTGAAGGCGCTGCACCACGTCACCCTCTCCCGGATCGACGCCCTGTACCACTTCAGCGGCGTCGGTCCCGACGTGGTGCAGGGCTCGGTGGTGACGTCCCACATCCGGGACGCCGCCCGGAGCCTGGAGCGGCGGGACGGCTCGCTCGTCTTCACCGGCACCTTCGACCTGCCCGAGGCCCTCCGGGCGATCGCGGCCGAAGCGGACCTGCCGGCGCCGGGGCGGGACGAGTACGCCGACCTGCTGCGGCAGCTGGCGCGGGACATCTCGGCCCGCCGACACGTGGAGATCGCGCTGAGCGCGGACGAGCGGGACGTCCTCCTGAACCACCTCTCCGGGCTGACGCTCCTCGAGGCCGGGAAGGTTCTCACCAAGGCCATCGTCGAGGACGGGCGCCTAGCCGTGGAGGACATCCGGCACGTGATCGAGGCCAAGAAGGAGGTCGTCGAGCGGGAGGGGCTGCTCGAGTACTACCCGGTCGAGGCCACGCTGGCCGGCGTCGCGGATCTCCGCCGGCTCAAGGCGTGGCTGGCCAAGCGGAAGAAGGTGGTGGAGGCACCCGAGCGGGCCCGGGAGTACGGGCTCGACTTCCCCCGGGGCGTGCTGCTGCTCGGGGTACCGGGGTGCGGCAAGAGCCTCTCGGCCAAGGCGGTGGCGGCCGAGTGGCGACTGCCTCTGCTGAAGCTCGACCCCTCGAATCTCTACAACAAGTACATCGGCGAGAGCGAGAGGAACTTCAAGCGGGCCATGACGACGGCCGAATCCATGGCTCCCGTCGTGCTCTGGATCGACGAGCTCGAGAAGGCGTTCGCCACCGGCGGATCGGGCTCGGAGGACGGGGGGGTGAGCCAGCGGATCCTCGGGACGTTCCTGTCGTGGCTGCAGGACCGCCGAGGCGACGTCTTCATCGTCGCGACGGCCAACGACGTGCAGGCGCTGCCGCCCGAGTTCCTGCGCAAGGGCCGCTTCGACGAGATCTTCTTCGTCGATCTGCCCGACGCGCGGACGAGGGCCGAGATCTTCCGGATCCACCTCGAGGGCCGGGATCAGTCACCGGACGCCTTCGACCTCGCCGGCCTGGGCCGGGCGACGGAGGGCTTCAGCGGGAGCGAGATCGAGGAGGTCGTCGTGAGCGGGCTGTACACCGTCTTCGGCGACGACGCCCGCCTCACCCAGGAGACGCTGGAGGAGGAGATCGCCCGCACGAGGCCCCTCTCGGTGACCATGGCCGAGCGGGTCGGGGCCCTGCGGGAGTGGGCCCGGGGACGGACGGTGCCCGCGAACTGATCCGGGAGGACGTCTCAGCCCACCGCCTCGATGCAGCCGGGGCCGTCGTTGGACGGGCTGTTCACGAGCGTGCCGACCTCCCGTGCCACGAGAGCGTCTTCGGACGGGAGGGCCAGGACGTCCGCCAGCTCCGACGTGTCGCTGTCCCGGTCCAGCCACCGCTCCCAGGTCTCCCGGGGCAGGAGCACCGGCATGCGATCGTGGATGGGCCGCATCCAGTCGTTGGCCCGGGTGGTGAGCACGGTGAAGGAGAGCAGGGGGTCCTCCTCCGCCCCCCAACGCTCCCACAGTCCCGCCAGCGCGAAGGGGCGTTCGTCCGGCCGATGGATCCAGAAGGGGCGCTTCGGTCCCCGGCCCGTCTCCGGCCGCTGCCACTCGTAGAAGCCGTCGGCCGGCACGAGGCAGCGCCGGCGCTCGAAGGCGCGCCTGAACGCCGGCTTCGTGGCGACGCTCTCCGAGCGGGCGTTGATCATCCGGTTGCCGATGGAGGGGTCGTCGGCCCAGAAAGGGACCAGCCCCCACCGGAAGCCCGCGATGCGGCGGCCGTTCCGACCGACGGCCACGATCGGGGCGTCCTGGGTCGGCGCGACGTTGTAGCGGGGCAGTCCGAGATCCACCCCGTGGAGCGGGGGCGCGTCGAACACCTCCACCAGCTCGTCCAGCTCCGCCGTCACGGTGTACCGCCCGCACACGGCTACGCTTCCTCCCCCCGGTCCGTCCCTCCCGGTCGACCTCGGCCGGCCGGGGCGTGCGTCTCCGGAGGCCCGTCTCCGTCGACCCGTCGGGACGCCCCGGACGCCGGTGCGTCCCCCTCCGCTCCGTCCGATGTCGCGCCCGCGGTCACACCGTCGCGCAGGGATCCGGCCGTGAGCTCCACCCCGGGGGCCGGTGCCCGGTCGAATCGGCGCCGCACCACCACGAGCTCGTCGCCGTGCTCGAGGTGCTTCCGGAACCCCAGCAGGTGGAGGAGCTGGAGCGCGTACCAGCGGGCGATCCGCCGGTCGACGACGACGGCGTCGGTCCGCCCCGGGACCTTCCGGATGCCCGGGAGCCAGTGGACGACGGACGCCAGGCGGAGTCGGCGCAGGCCCGTGGAGAGGTGGAGCCAGAAGGGTCGGAACTCGCGGACTACGAAGAAGCCGTCGTGACCCTGGGTCTGGTAGAGGGGCATGAGGATCCGGGCCGACTCGGGTGCCACGACCTCTCCCCCCCGATCCCTGGCGAGGGGCTCGCCGCGCCTCACGCGCTGGAAGTTCTCGTACCCGGGCTCCATCCGGAATCCGTCGCGGGCGTCCACCGGGTGACGGTGACGCATCTCCAGCACCCTCGGCAGACGCCGGGTGTCGCCGCGGAGGAGCTTCCGCGCGTCCACCACCCCCGGGACGTCCGCCTCCCGCAGCAGCCCCGTCTCGACCACGGCGATCAGGACGGCCGCCTCGGCCCGGTCCACGGCCCGGGGTTCCTCGTGCTGTCCGCTCTCGAACACGGCGCTGACGAAGCCGCGGTCTCCGAGGTGCTCCAGGAGCGTGCCGTCGACCAGCTCCTCGAGCCCCAGGATCAGGGGGACGGGAAACGCCAGGGCGAACGACCGGTTCGGGAGCGTGTCGGCCACGGTCGTGAAGGGTCCGCCCGACCCGGAGGTGGTGTGCAGGTCGAGGAAGTACACAGGGCCCCGGGACCCCTCGACCGCTTCGGCGATCGCCCCCAGGAGCTCGCGCTGCTCCCTGTCCTCCGATCCCGTCATGGCGGAACCGTCGCCCCGGGCCAGGGCCCGCAGCCGCTCGGGCGTCCAGGCCCGGTTCAGGTCCCGTACGACGAACCGCCGGCGGTCCCGCAGGGCGGCGAGGTTGCCCGCCAGGGCCACGAACCGCCCCCGGATGCTCGCGCGCCGCTCCTCCAGCGACGGAAGCACCCGGTGGAGGGCGTGGATGCCGGCGGGCTCGTTGCCATGGAGCCCACCGACGCACACGAGGGTGGGACCCGCGGTCCTCCCCTCGACGCGCCCCAGGACGCGCGGCACCTCCATGCCGGCCGGAACGGGCTCTTCCATGGGCGCCCCTACTCTTTCCCCCGCAGGCGCTCTTCGAGGAGCTGGTACGCGATGGGCATGAAGTCACGCTCGCTCACGAGCCCGACCAGCCTGCCCTCCTTCACGACGGGAAGGCAGGACACCCGGTGCTTCCGCATGAGGTCGATGGCCCGGAGGGTGGTCGTGTCGGGTGCGACCGTCACCGGGTCGCGCTCCATGATCTCCTTGACCGGAGCGGCCTCCCCGCCCTCGACGGCGTCGCGGCCCTCCGCCACGAGGCGGAGGATGGAGCGGTAGGAGACGAGTCCCACCAGTCGGTGGTCGTCGTCTTCGACCAGCACGTGGCGGATCTGCTTCCGATCCATCAGAAAGGCGACCAGATCGACGAGCTCGTCCTCGTTGACCGTGAAGAGGCTCGTGGTCATGTACTGCTCGACGGTCAGGTAGTTCATCTTCCAGCCGCCGCCCTCGTGCAGCTCCACGAGGTCCCACTCGTGCACCGGCCCGTGCTCCCGCTGCCGCTTCACCATGCCGGCCGTGATCGCCGCCAGACGCTCGGCCCGGGTCCCCTGCTCCTTCATGGCCGCCAGGGACTTGAGGGCCCACACGCTCCCCGTGGCGCCCTTCTCCACGCGGCGCTGCACGATCCCCAGGTAGCGACGGATGTCCTCGTCCTCGATGGCGGTGGATTCCAGGCCGTGGCGTGCCAGGGGGAGGAGCGTCTCGAGGATGAGGCGCGGAGCGCTCACGGGTTCGCCGTCCACCCAGCTCAGGGCGGCCTTCAGCCCCAGCTTCGAGGCCGCCAGGAAGTTCGCCTTGGCGTCGTCGAAGTCCATCACGTTGGCGATGTCGCCGTACTCCTCGGCCGCGCCCAGCACGCACCCCACCCAGAAGGCCGCGTTCGCGACCTCGTCCGCCACCGTCGGACCGCTGGGCAGGGCCCGGCACTCGATCCGAAGGTGGGGTCGGCCGTCGCTGAGCCCGTAGCAGGGTCGGTTCCACCGGTACACGGTGCTGTTGTGCAGCTGGAGCGCGTACAGGCCGGGAACGCCCCCCTCCTCCAGGACCCCGAGGGGATCCTCCTCGACCGGGGTCGACAGCAGGACGCGGAAGCGGGCGATGTCCTCCTGGAAGAGCTCGGTGACGGACTGCCGGACCCACTGGTCCCCGAAACGCACCCGGGGGCTCAGCTCCCGGAGGTGGAGCGTGGCGCTCCGTGTGTCGAGGGACTGCTGGAACAGGGCGATCCGGGTCTCGGACCAGAGCCGTTTGCCGAAGAGGATCGGAGAGTTCACCGCCGCGGCGAGCACGGGCGCCACCACGGCCTGGGCGAGGTTGTAGAAGCTGGGAAACTCCTCGGCGGAGACCTGCAGGTGCACCTGGCAGCTCGTGTTGCACGCCTCGAGCATCACCGAGTCGTGCTCCACCAGCAGCTCGTCCGTCCCTTCGATCCGGAGCCGGTAGGCGCCGCCCCGCATCCGGTCCAGCGCCTCGTTGAGGGCGAAGTAGCGCGGCCGGGGCGTGATGCTGTCCAGGGAGAGGTCGGACTTCGTGAGGGTCGGGAGGATCCCCGCCAGCACGACTTCCGCGTCGTACTTCGCCGCCGCGTCGCGCAGCCGCGCCAGGTGCCGGTCGAGCCTTTCCTCGACGTCCCGGAAGCACCTCCCCTCGAGACGGGTGGGGGCGAGGTTCAGCTCCAGGTTGAAGCGCGCGAGCTCGCTCGTGAACGGCGCCCCCCCGAGCTCCTCCAGCACCTCCACGCCGACCATCGCCGGGCGCCAGCCGCGGTTGACGAGGAAGACCTCCTGTTCCGCTCCGAAGCGACGCACGCCCGACTCGATCATGCCGGCACGCAGCATCTGCTCCAGCGCCTGCAGGTCCCGGAGGATGGCCTTCGTGAACGACCGGATGGCGGCCGGGCTCTGGTCCGGTGGGACGTCGTCGGCCATGCGCTACCCCGAGGCTGGGGGCGAGGGCGGGGAGACGCCGCGGAACGTCGCGATCGCCTCGAGGGGCTTCTTGGTGATGTCCGGCACGGTGGCGTCGTCCGCGGGATGACCCACGACCAGGACCAGGAAGGGGCGCTCGTTCTCGGGTCGGTCGAGGAGCTCGTTCAGGAACCCCATGGGAGAGGGCGTGTGGGTGAGCGTCGCCAGACCGACCCGGTGGAAGGCCGAGATCAGCATGCCCGTGGCGATTCCCACCGACTCGGTCACGTAGTAGTTCTTCTCCTTCCGTCCCTCCGATCCCCTCGCCCAGCTCTCGGCGAAGATCACCACCAGCCAGGGCGCCTCCTCCAGGAACGGCTTGTGCTCGTCCGTCCCCAGCGGCGCGAGCGCGGCGAGCCAATCGTCGGGCGCCCGCTCGTGATAGAACCGGCGCTCCTCCTCCTCGGCTCCCTCGCGGATGCGACCGCGGAGATCCGGGTCGCCGCGACCCACGGCGACGAAGTGCCAGGGCTGCCGGTTGGCACCGCTGGGCGCCGCGCCGGCCGCCAGCAGACACCGCTCCACGACCTCCCGGGGCACGGGGCGGGAGGAGAAGTGGCGCACCGTCCGACGACGGCGCATCTCGGTGAGCACGGCGGAGGCCCGCTCGACCATCTCCGGGTCGGATACGAACGGGTATCCCTCGAGGCGGAGGAGGCGGGGCTCGGGCATGGGCGTGGGCTTCGGGGATCGGGGCTCGACGGTCCCGGACAATCGGAGAGATGGGGTGCGGTACGCAACCCGTCGCGCGCGGTGCGCGACCTGTCGGACGTCAGCCCCCCGAACGAACCAGGGCTCCGTAGGCTCCGACGAACGACCCGGCCTGCTCCCACGCCCCGACGACCCGACCCGGCGGGACGTTCAGGTAGTCCGAGAGGACCTTCAGATTGACCAGCTGGACGAGCTCGTCCTCATCCAGGTCGATCGAGCTCCACTGTGCCCTGGGCGTCCCGCGGAAGCGCTCGTAGGCGGCGGACAACGGACCCGCCGAAGCCGACTCGGCCAGGGGCACGTGGAAGGTGCCCGCGTGCATGCCGTAACGCTCGGCCAGCTGGGTCCAGCTCCGCCCTGCCCGGTGCAGGGCGATCAGCGCGTCGGACGACACCCCGCCTTCCTCGGCGAGGAACAGCACGACGGCCACCTCCTCGGGCTCGATGTCCCACTCCGAGAGGACGCGCACCTCGGCCGCGGGCAGACCGAAGTGACCGGCGAGCCCCCCTAGGTAGGCGTCCACCGACGCATCCTGGGCCGCGACGCCGGAGCCGTCGAAAACGGGAGCCGAAAGGACGCCGAGGACCGCCGTCGCCAGGGTCAGTCCGACGCCGCCCCGCGAGAGAGGAGAGCCCACCGGAACGGCCGCGTCGCCCGGACGGCGCCGGGTCTCCCAAACGGGCGATGCCGGGGAGCGGGGCGGAGGACGGCGGACGGGAGAGAAGGGATCCATCGTTCGATCTCGTGTTCGCGGAACGTGTTCATACACTGGACGCGCCGGAAAGGGCCTCCCCGGAGGGCGGCGGTCACCCGCCGGCACCGTCGACGATCCGTTGGTAGCTCCCCGGGTCCCACGCCGGCCGTTCGTCCGCGTTCGCCACCTCGAGGCCGAGCCAGAACAGCAGGCGCGCCACGCGGGAGGCCTTCTCGGCGTCCAGGGCGTCCGGCTCGTCGCTGGGCCTGTGGTAGTCCTCGTGGGTGCCGTTGAAGAAGAAGAGGATGGGCACCCCCCGGCGAGCGAAGTTGAAATGGTCGGAGCGGGTGTAGAAGCTCTCCTCGGGCCACAGGTCGTCGATGGCGGTCATCCCGATCTCCGGGTGGTCCGCGTTCACGCGCGCCAGCGTCGCTCCCAGGTCCGAGTGCTCGCGGCCGATGGCGACGATCGTGTCCGACCAGTTGCGACCGACCATGTCGGCGTTGAAATCGGCGACCATCGCCCCCACCGGGACGGCCGGATTGCCAACGAAGTACCGGCTCCCCCACAGGCCCTTCTCCTCGCCGCTCACCAGAACGAAGAGGACGGAGCGGCGGGGCGGGAGGCCCAGGGCGGCCATGGCCTCGGCCACCTCCATCACGGCGACGGTCCCGGAAGCGTCGTCGTCGGCCCCGTTGTAGATGGAGTCGCCCGACGCGTCGGGTCGTCCCACACCCACGTGGTCCATGTGGGCGCTGAACACGACGTACTCGTCCCGGAGGGCCGGATCGCTCCCCGGCAGCACCGCGACGACGTTGGGGGCGGTCTCCTCCGACACGACCTCACGCTCCTGGGCGATCTCCAGGGAGATCGACGGCAGCTCCCGGGCCCTCGCGCGGTCTCCCGCCCTCTCCCTCAGGGCCGCCACGTCGAGACCCAGGAGATCGCCCAGCACTCCGTCGCGCACCCGCAGCACCGGTTCTCCCGGGGCCCCATCCTCGTCGCCGACCTGCCGCGTCGCACGGGAGGCCGCCCTCGCCCGGAGACGCGACCACCGGGGGTCGTCGGCCGGGGTGGCCAGCAGGACCGAGGCCGCGCCCGCCGACAGGGCCGCCCGCAGGAACGGAACCTCGTCACTCTCGGGTCCCACGTGCACGGCGTGCTTCCCCTGGAACCGCGACCGGGGGAGATCGAAGGGCGGCGCCCCGCCGACGTGCAGGACCACGGGAGCGTCCACCCGGACCCGACGGGCTGGCGAGAAACGCGTGGGCAGGACGGCTTCCCCGTACGCCGCCCGCGCCCCGGTGGAGGACGTCACGGTCGACGCGTCGAGGGCGACCGTCAGCGTCCGGATCGGATAGTGCTGGAGGTACGTCCCGGCGTCACCGGCGGGCTCCAGACCCGCGGCCCGGAGCTCCGCGCCGATCCAGGTGGCGACCTCCTCGAGCTCGGGGCTCGGCGTGTCCCGTCCTCGCATCGAGTCGTGGGCGATGACGCCCACGCGCCTCCGGAAGTCCTCGGCCGTGATCGTGCCGGAGGCCGCCTCGGGATCGAGACCCTGGGCGACGGCGGGCGCCGCCCAGGTCGCGTGGACGACGGTCAGGACGGCGGGCAGCAACGAGTGCTTCACGCAACCTCTCGGGAGACGGGGGACGGGGTTTCTCCCTCCTACCGCCCGTCCCACCCCCGGGGTCCGTGGCCGCGGACCGCCTCCTCCTGGGCCCGGGGCCCGGCCGGATCCCGGCGTCACTCCGCGGCCAGGGCCCGCACCGGATCCACGCCGGAGGCGCGACGGGCCGGGATCCAGCTTCCCAGGAGGGAGACCCCGAGGAGCACGGCCACCACGGTCCCGAAGGTCAGCGGGTCCGTCGGACTGACTCCCACCAGCAACCCTGCGAGGCTGTTCGAGAGGAGATACGCCAGCGAGACGCCCAGGGTCAGCCCGAGGGCGATGCGAACGAGCCCCTCCCTGAGGACCATGACCACCACCCGCCCACGGTCGGCGCCCATCGCCATCCGGACACCGATCTCGTTCGTCCGGCGGCCCACCGCGTAGGCCGTGACCCCGTAGATCCCCACGGCGCCGAGCAGGAGAGAGATGACCCCGAACACCCCCATCACCCACGCGATGACGCCGAAGCCCCCGGCCCGGCGGGTCACCCACTCGTTCATGGTGAGGACCTCGTAGACGGGCTGGTCGGGGTCGACTCGCCAGACGGCGGACTGGACCGCGTCCACGAGGCCCACGGGATCCCCGGCCGTCCGGATCGCGAGGGTGCGGGTCCGCACCGGATTCTGTGACAACGGGAAGTACAGGGCCGCCTCCGGTGGCTCGTCGATACCGCGCTCGATGTGGTCCTCCACCACGCCCACCACGGTCACCGGCTCCCGGGCTCCGCTGCTCCTGAGGACCGTGCCCAGGACGTGGCCGTCCAGGGAGTGCCGCTCCGCGAACCGCTGGTTCACGAGCACCACCGGCGGCCCGTCGACGTCGGCGTCCTCGAGGTCCCTCCCGGCGACGACCTCCACGTCCATGGCACGGAAGTAGCCGGGCGACACGTACCCGAAGCGCACCGAGGCCCCCGGGGCGCTAGCGGGATCCGTCGCCTCCCCGATCCAGACCTGTCCGCCCCAGTTGGACCCCCCCAGGGGGAGGGCCTGGATGGCCCCGGCCGCCTCGACCCCGGGCACGGCGCGCACCCGGTCGAGGACGCCCCCCCAGAAGCGCCGCAGCGCGTCGTCGTCCTCGTAGCGCGCCTCGGGCGGGGACATCCTCAGCGTGAGGACACCGTCAGGCTCGAAGCCCATGTCCTGACGGGTCATCCCGGCCACGCTCCGGACCATCACGCCCGCGCCGACCAGGAGCACGACGGCGAGGGCCGTCTGCACCACGACCAGGAACGACCCGAAGCGGCGGGAGCGCGTGTCGGCGGAGACGCTTCTCGACCCCTCCCTCAGGTCGCCCGCCGCCGAGCCGCTGGCCCGGAGGGCCGGTACCAGCCCGAAGAGGAGGGCCGCGCCGAGCGAGACCGCCGCGGTGAAGGCCAGCACCGAGCCGTCGAGCCCGAACCGGAAGGCCGGGGGCATGTTCTCGGGAAGACCGGCCACCAGGGCGCGCTGGCCGAACCACGCGAGCCCCGTCCCGACGAGACCCCCGGCGACGGCGAGGAGACCGCTCTCGGCGAGAAGCTGGCGGAGGATGCGACCCCTCCCCGCGCCCAGGGCCGTACGGACGGCCATCTCGGTGCGCCGTGCGGCGGCCCGGGCGAGCAGGAGGTTGCCCACGTTCGTGCACGCCATCAGAAGAACGAAGGTGACCGCTCCCATCAGGACGAAGGACGCCTGTCGCGCGATGTCGCCCAGGATGTCCTCCCGGAGCCCGCGGACCTCCGCCGTCCATCCGTCGTTCTGCTCGGGGTGCTCCTCCTGGAGCTCCCGCGCCACGGCGTCGACCGCCCGGTCCGCCCGTTCGACCGGGACGCCGGGCAGCAGCCGTCCCAGCGCGGATCGGTCGTGGCTTCCCCGGGGCGCCGCGGCCAGGTCCTCCCGGAGGGGGACGTAGAGGTCCACGACCTCGTCGGGAAAGACGAAGTCGGCCGGCAGGATGCCGACGACCGTCGTAGGCTCGTCGTCGAGGAGCAGCGTCGATCCCAGCACCGCGGCGTCCGACCCGAACCGCCGTTCCCAGAAGCCATCCGTCAGGATGGCGACGCGGGGGGCCCCGGGCCTCGCGTCTCCGGCGGTGAAGTTCCGGCCGCGGACCGGTTCGACGCCGAGGGTGGTGAGCAGGTTCGGGGTCCCCCGGATCGCGGAGAGGAGCTCGGGTCGGTCGCTGCCGGTCAGGTTGAGACCCGCCTCCCGGTACACCGCCAGCTCCTCGAAGACGCCGCTGCGAGCCCCCCAGTCCCACGCGTCCGCCGCGTTCACGTCCGTCTCCCGCCACCCGAGCTCCGGGTTCTCGGCGTAGAGCACAACGAGCTCGTGGGCCTCGGGGTACGGCAGTGGTCGGATCAGGAGGCCGTTGACGACCGAGAAGATCGCGGCGTTGGCCCCGATGCCGAGGGCGAGGGTGCCCACCGCGGTGAGCGTGAACAGGGGCCGGCGCAGCATGCTCCGGACGGCGTAACGTACATCGGCTGCAAGCGTTCCCACGGGGTCCCCTCCCTTCGATCGTCGTCGTCGTCCTCCAGGCCCACCCGGCCCGGACGTCCAGGATCCGTCCTCCCTCCCCCTTGCCACCACGCCCTTCGGAGCGCCGCGCAGACGCATGCGAAGGCCGCGATGGAGGGAGTCCCTCGCGGCACCCAGCCAGATCCACGCGCGCCGCCACGCGGTCCGCTCCCTCCCAAGCATGTGGAGGAAGGTCGCCTCCATCTCCGCGCCGAACCGGTCGCGCACTCGGCGGGGAAAGGCGAGGAGCAGGATGCGCCAGGCCGTCCGGACCACGAGCCCGGAAGGGCCGGCGGGATCCGCTCCCGACTCCCTTCCGCTCACGCCGGCTCGGGGCCGGAGACGCCCCGCGCCCGCGCCGTCTCCACGTACGAGACGAGCGTCCGCACTTCATCCCGGAGGGCGTCCCTGCCACGGGGAGTGATGGAGTAGAAGCGGCGCTTCCCACCCTCCGTCGGCGCCCCTTCG
>JASFUL010000030.1:0-21362 GCA_050050315.1 Gemmatimonadota bacterium | reverse complement strand
TCCCGGCCCGCCGCACCCTCGGCGGGATCGTCCGGTGGTGGGAGCGTCGTCGGCTTCCGTACAATCTGATCGTGGGAAGCGCGGGCCTGGTCTCGACGGCGTACGTCTCGCTCCTGAACGTCACCGTGTGGGGACAGCCCCTGGCCCTCAGGGGGCTGCTGCCGCTGATCGTCGCCTTCGGAGTCGGCGCGAACGTGTGCTATGCTCTCGGCCCCGTCGTGGAAGCTGCCGTCGAGAAGCTGTCTCGCGGGCGCGTCCTTCCCGTGGGCCCGGCCCTCTACCGGATGGGCCTGACCTTCTCCGTCGGCCTGGCGCTCTTCCCGGCCCTCCTCGCCACGCTCGCGCTGGTGATACTCACCCTCGCGAAGCTCTTCGGCCTGGCCGGATAGGCTCGCGCTCCGCCCGCGCGCCCGGCATCTTGGCGGTGCGTCAGAGGCCGCCGTGCGCCAGAGGCCGAGCCGTGGAGACGGACGGGGAGCCTGACCGAGGAGGATCCGATGATTCGTCGAGTCTCGTGGACCGGCCGCGCCGGATGGCCCGTCCTGGGAGCCCTCCTCCTGCTCGCGTGCTCGGCAGACGAGGGGGCCGAGCCGGGCCGGAGGGAGACGTCGCGTCCGGAGTCGAACGCGGCGACCCGACCCAACATGATCGTCATCCTGGTCGACGATCTGCGTTGGGACGAGTTCGGGCTCGCGGGTCACCCCTACGCGGAAACGCCGAACATCGACCGCCTGGGGATCGAGGGGGCGAGGTTCAGCAATGCCTTCCATGCGGTTCCGCTGTGCTCACCGAACCGGGCCAGCCTGCTGACCGGGCAGTACCCGTCGAGGCACGGGATCATCGACAACGTCGCCCGTGACCTGGCGAGCCACCAGCTACCGACCTTCCCGCAGGCCCTCCAGCGGGCCGGGTACGAGACGGCCTTCGTGGGAAAGTGGCACATGGGGAACGACCCGACTCCACGGCCCGGCTTCGACTACTGGTCGGCGTTGCCGGGGCAGGGGCGCACGATCGATCCCGTGCTCTACGAGGGGGGCGAGCTGCGGGAGGTCCCGGGCTACGTCACGGACATCCTGACGGACCGGGCGCTCGCATTCATCCGGAGGGAGCGGGATCGTCCGTTCTTCCTGTTCCTCAGCCACAAGGGAGTCCACCCGGACGCCCGGCAGCTGGACGACGGCTCGGTCGACCTGAGCTACCCGATGGTCTACATCCCGGCGCCGCGGCATCTGGGCCTCTACGAGGAGGAGGTTTTCCCCCGGCGTCCGAACGTCCCGGGCTCGCTCGCGGAGATCGGGAGCCGAGCCGCGAGGGAAGCGCTCGAGAGCCGGGCGAGCCCGGAGGTCATGGGCGTCTTCGGCGAGGACTTCCTCGACCCGCTCACGCGGGAGTCCACGATACGCCGGCGCGCCGAGATGCTCCTTGCGATCGACGAAGGCCTCGGCCAGCTCATGGACGAGCTGGAGGAGGAGGGCGTCCTGGACGAGACGCTGATCCTCTTCACGAGCGACAACGGGTACTTCTTCGGAGAGCACGGCTTCTCGATCGAGCGTCGGATGCCCTACGACGAGTCGATCCGGAGCCCGATCCTGGTCAGGTATCCGCCCCGCATCCCGGCCAACACGATCGTCGACGAGCTCGCGTTGTCCATCGACGTCGCACCGACGCTCCTGGAGTACGGAGGCGCGGACATCGCGGACGACATCCAGGGGCGCTCCCTGGTCCCGCTTCTCTCGGGCCGGGACGCCGAATGGCGCGAGTCCGTACTCGTCGAGTTCTATACGTACGAGAACCCGATGCCCTGGCTGACGAGCATGGACTACAAGGCCGTGCGCACCCGGCGCTACAAGTACATCCACTGGGTGAAGCACGAGGCGGAGCTGTACGACATCGTGGCCGATCCATACGAGACTCGAAACCTGATCGACGAGCCCGGAATGGAGGAGGTCGTGGCGCGTCTCCGCTCCGAGCTCGGGCGCCTGGCCAACGAAGCGTTCGGCCTGACGGTGCAGAGATCGGGGTCATGAGCGTCGTCGCCGCTCGCCAGTCGTGAACGGTTTGCCCCCCGCACCGGGAGACATCATGCGCCGCGCATGCACGCTCGGGCTCGCCCTGGGCCTGTCGCTGTCCTCGACCTTCGCGTGTCGGACGGTGGCGGCCCAGGAGGTCTACGACGTCGTCATCTCGGGCGGACGCGTCATGGATCCGGAGACCGGCCGGGACGAGATCGCCAACGTCGGGATCCAGGGAGACCTGATCGCGGCGATCTCCACGGAGCCGCTCCAGGCCCGCCGCACCATCGACGCGACCGGCCACATCGTCGCCCCGGGCTTCATCGACATCCTCGCGAGCATCGGTCGCGACCGGGACGCGCACGTCTTCAAGATCGGGGACGGCGTGACCACCGCGCTCGGGATGCACGGCGGACCGCTGGACGTCGAGGGGTACGTCGCCTCGCACGAGGCGGTCGGTCCCCTGGTGAACTACGCGGCCACGGTCAGCCATTCCGTCCTCCGGCAGGCCGTGGGAGCCACCGACCCGTACGCTCCCGCCACGCCGGAACAGATCGAGGCGATGCGACCGCTCGCGGTGCAGGCCATCCGCGACGGCGCCGTCGGGATCGGCTTCGGGATCAACTACACGCCTGGCGCGTCGTACGAGGAGGTCTTCGCGCTCTTCGAGGTGGCGGCGCAGGAAGGGGTGCCGTGCCACCTCCACGCGCGCTACAAGGGGAACGTCTTCCCGCTCACGATGAGTCTGGCCGCCATGGAGGTGATCGCGATGGCCGCGGCGACCGGGGCCCAGGCACAGCTCGTCCACCTCATTTCGTCCACGGTGGGCTCGGCTCCCCTGAGCATCGCGCTCGTCGAGGGTGCCCGCGAGCGGGGCATCGACGTGGGCTTCGACTTCCACGTCTGGACGCGGAACCAGACCACGCTCCAGTCGGCGCTCTTCGACGAGGGGTGGCAGGAGCGCTTCGGGGGCGCCGACTACTCCGACATCTACGTCGCACGTACGCAGGAGCGGCTCACCGAGGAGCGCTTCCACGAGCTCCGCGCCCAGCCCGGCGGGTTGGCGGTGCAGACGGAGTTCATTCCGGAAGAAGAGATGATCATGGGGCTCCGGAGCCCACTCGGGATCGTCAGCTCGGACGGCGGCGGTCTGGTCGACGGACGGGGGCACCCGCGCAGCGTCGGCACGTTCGGCCGCTTCCTCGGGCGATTCGTGCGAGACCTCGAAGTGCTGGGCTGGATGGATGCGATCGGGAAGATCACCCTTCTGCCGGCGCAACGGCTCGAGCGCTCGATCCCACGGATGGCGCGCAAAGGCCGGCTGCAGGTCGGGATGGACGCCGACATCACCGTCTTCGATCCGTCCACGGTCCGGGAGCGCGCAACCTACGCGGAGCCCGCCCGGATGTCCGCCGGCTTCTCGTGGGTGCTGGTCGGCGGGACCCTCGTTCTCGACGGGGGCGAGATCGTCGAGGGGGTGAGCCCCGGGCGCTGGCTTCGGCACCCCGGGCCGATCTCGTAGCGGGGGCGACGGGCGACCGACCTCTCCGAGGGGCCGACCCCGCCAGGTGGCCTCAGCCCGGGGGGGTGAGCAACCCGGCTCTCGCCCGGCGGATCTGGTCGGGCCCCACGCGGCAGCAGCCGCCGACGACCGTGGCGCCGGCCCGGGCCCAACGAGCCGGGTCGACGAGCCAATCGACGGTCTCGTCCGACGGCCGCCAGCGTTTCCGCTCGGCATCCCAGGCCTCGCCCGAATTCGGGTAGACCGCGATCGGTCGCTCGGTGACCCCGGCGATCCGTTCGACCAGCGCCTCCGCGAGGGCGGGTCGCACGCAGTTGACCCCGATCGCCGCGACCCCCTCGATGGCCTCACACGCCCGGACCGCATCCTCGAGCGGCGAGCCGTCCCAGAGGTGCGCGTCGTCCCCGCAGCAGAAGCTGATCCACGCCCACACGCCGGGCCGGGCCGCCAGCAGATCCAGCAGGGCCCGCGCCTCGGGGAGGGACGGAATCGTCTCGAGCGCCAGGAGATCGGCCTCGCTGTCCGCCAGAAGCTCGAAGCGACGCGCGTGGAAGCGCCGGAGGGACCGCTGGTCCAGGCCGTAGCGACCCGAGTACTCGGAGCCGTCGGCCAGATAGGCGCCGTAGGGCCCGATGCTGGCGGCCACCAGGGGTCGGAGGCGGCCTGCCCGGTTCTCCGGATCGGTCCAGAAGTCGTCGCGCACGGCGACGGCGACGTCGACGGCCCGGCCGAAGAGGCCCTCCGCCGCCCGGTCGTCCACGCCGGCGTCGCGGAAGCCCTCGAACGTCGCCTGGTAGGTCGCGGTCGACACGCAGTCGGCGCCCGCCGCCAGGTACGACCGCGTCACGGAGGCGATCGCCTCCGGCGCTTCGACGAGGAGGCGCGCCGACCACAGCGCGTGATCCAGATCGTGTCCGAGGGCTTCGAGGGCGGTGGCCAGGCCCCCGTCCAGGACCACGACCCGTTGCCGCTCGAAGAGGGGGGCGAGAGGATTCATGGAGAGGTGCCGGGCCCGCCGCTTGAACGGGTGTTGGTTGGTCCGGTGGGATCCGCGCTCGACGAGGAGCGCGCCCCGCGCTCGGCCGGGTCGCGCGCCGCGATCGGAGCACGCGGCTCGCCGGCGTCCAGGAAGCGCTCCGCGACCCCGGGCGTGGGCACCATGCAGGCGTCGCGGTGCCCGAACCACCGGTATCGGTTGCGCGCCACCCAGCGGTAGAGTGAATCGCGAAGCCCGCGCGGCACGGCCAGGAAGACGACGAACGCCTTCCACGGGAGCCCGAGCTTCCCGGCAATCCTCAACGCGGCGGTCGACGAGGTGTGGACGCCGGCCCCGTCGATGAGGACGATCGCGTCGGGGATCGCCTCGATCTCGTCGTCGCTCAGGTGCTCGGAGAGCAGCTCCCGCGCCACGGCCGACTGGAGCGACGCGTAGCGCAGGCTCCCCGCCCGGTCGCGCTCGAGGAGCCACTGGACCGAGGCGTTGCAGAGGTTGCAGACGCCGTCGAAGAGGACGACGGGGTGGGTTGTATCCAGCATGTCTGGCCCCCCACGCACGGAGTGCCCCACTCGAAGCCCTAACCGACGATCCGGCCGGCGTCCAGGCAAGGGCGGCCGAGCCGCGGCCGGGACGGACGTCCCCCAGGTCGCGGATCGGGCCCTTGCCGCGCGAAGCTCAGAGCGACTCGAAGCGTCCCTGGAAGAAGCGGAGCTTTCCGGGCTCGTACACGAACCTCAAGCCCTTCACGTCCTCCCGTCTCTCCCACACCCGGATCACGGCCTCGGCCACGGCCCGCATGTGGTCGTCCGTATACGCCCGACGCGGGATGGTCAGCCGAACGAGTTCCAGCGCCGGCCGGTAGTTCTCTCCCGTCTTCGGATCCCGGCCCTTGGAGACGTTGCCCCGCTCCATGGTCCGGACGCCGGACTCGACGTAGATCTCCGCCGCCAGGCGCTGGGCCGGGTATTCGTCCTGGTCCAGGTGCGGGAGGAAGCGTCGGGCGTCCAGGAAGACGGCGTGGGTCCCGGGAGGCGTCACGATCGGGATGCCGGCGTCCAGGAGCAGCCGGCCGAGGTACTGGGTCTGCTGGACGCGGGCCCGGACGTGACGGTCGTCGGTCATCTCCCGTACGCCCCGGGCGATGGCCGCCAGGTCCGCCGTGGCGAGGCCCCCGTCGGTGACGTTCCCCTCGTGGACCCGGATCATCTCCTCGGCGGTCGCGGCCCAGGCGGCGTTGTCCCGGTACGCCAGGCAGCCCCCGATGTTGATGAGGAAGTCCTTCTTGCCGCTCACCGTGCACCCGTCGCCGTACAGCATCATCTCTCGCACGATGTCCTTCACGGGCGTGCCGGCGTAGCGGGGGTCCTTCCACTGGATCATGTAGGCGTTCTCGACGGTCCGCGTCGCGTCGAAGAAGACGGGGATGTCCAGCCCCGAGCAGAACTCGTAGACCTCCTTCATGTTGTCCATCGAGACCGGCTGGCCGCCGGCCATGTTCACCGAGTGCTCGAAGGAGATGTAGGCGACCTGGTCCGCGCCGTGCTCCTCGACCAGCGCCTCCAGCTTGGCCGGGTCGATGTTGCCCTTCCACGGGAAGTCGGACGAGGGGTCGTGGGCCTCGTCCACGATGATGTCGGCGAAGACGCCCCCGGCCATCTCCTGGTGCAGCTTGGTCGTGGTGAAGTACATGTTGCCCGGGACGAGCTGTCCCTCCATCACGTGGGTCTGGCTGAGGATGTGCTCGGCGGCCCTGCCCTGGTGCGTCGGGAGGACGTGCTCGTAGCCGAAGGCGTCGCGGACCGCCTCCACGAAGTCGAAGTAGTCGTCGGAGGTCGTGGCGCTGCCCCGGACGCCCTCGTACGCGGCCCATTGGTCCACGCTCATGGCGGTGGTGCCCGAGTCGGTCAGCAGATCGATCGCCACGTCGGCGGAGCGCAGGAGGAAGGTGTTGTATCCCGCCTCGCGCATCGCCCTCCGGCGAGCCTCCCGGGACAGGACGCCCACGCGTTCGATGGTGTGGATCTCCCATGGGAAGGTGTCGAAGCCAAACGGCTCGAGGTCCGGGAAGACCCAGTGGTACGCCATCTGGTCCCGCCACGGCCCCTCGCGTATCACCTTCGGGCCGCGGACGGCCTCCGCCTGGGCGTGGAGGTGCAGAATGGCGTCGGCCACCTGGTCGAGCTGCCGGTTCGTCATCGAGAGCCGGGGCACCTGCACCGGAAGTAGGGCGTCCCTGCCCACCCGTCCCTGCGCGACCGCGCGAACACCGGAGACGAGGTAGAGGGCGGCGGCCAGGGCGTCCTGCTGGTGCCGCTCGAGGTGCGGGAGGAAGGCGTCGGCCCGCAGGTAGGCGCCGTCGCAGCCCCGCTCGAGCGGGACGCCAGCGTCCAGCAACCGCCGGGTGAAGCGCTCCATCTGGCTCATCACCCAGTGCGCTTCGGCCTCGTCCACCATCTCGACGATGCCGCGCGCCAGGACCTCCATCGTGCGGCCGGCCATGCCGCCGTAGGTGTGCAGGCCCTCGAAGACGACCACCTCGTTCATGAAGCGCTCGTGGTCGTCCGGGTTGTCGGTGGCGAGCACGCCTCCGGTGTTGCACTTCGCGTCCTGGCCCCCGTCGAACATGAGGACGTGGGCCGTCTTGGCGATCTGCTGCACGATCGCGGAGATGGACCGGTCGGCCTGGCCGCTCTCGTGCTTCTGCACGTACCAGGCGTTCTCCACGATGCGTGAGCCGTCCAGCACGAGGCGGATGCCCGCGCGGTCGGCCAGCGACCGGACGGCGCGCAGGTTCTCCAACGAGAAGGGGTGCTGTCCCTCGGCGAAGGCCTGGACGATCACGACGTTCACCCGCCCGCCCTCGACCTCCTCCTCGAGGCGGTCCAGGTCTAGGTCGCCGGTGAACGGGCCTCGCCCCTCGTCCCGGACGCGGGGGGCGTCCAGGCCCCGCGCCTCCAGGTTGTCCGCTACGCTCCGGGAGTTGGTCGGCACGGCCGAGCCGCTCGGCGCCAGGGTCGAGACCACGAGCTTCACCGAGCCGAGGATGTTGTGGGTCGGGCACAGGTAGCTGTGGCCGAAGACCGTGTTCACGGCACCATGGAGGGCTTCGAAGTTGCGGGAGCCGGCGTAGGCCTCGTCCCCGATGAACTGGCCCGAGAGCTGCTCCTGGCTCATGGCGCCCGTGCCGTAGGAGCACATGTCGAACGTGATCTGGCTCGGGGTCAGGTGGAACGTGTTGAAGTCGGCGTCGGCGAGGTGCTTCTTGCGTTCCTCCAGGGTCGGGAAGGAGAGGAGTCGCACGGTCTTGATCTTGTGGGGCTCGTGGGTCGCCACGATGGTTCTCCTGGTCGCTCGGTTCACCCTCCGGCGGCTCGGTCGGGGGGGGTATCGCTCCCTCCGGGACGGCCTCGGCTGAAGGACGTTGTTCCGGCGCCGGCCGGGACACAAGGGACGCCCGCCCCCCCCGGATCGACGCCCGGTGGACACGCGCGCCGCGGGGGAGGAAGCGTCCCTCTGGACGTCACGCTCGGACAGGCTTCATTATGGGCGAACCAACCCCGGGAGGACCCTACACGCGCCCTGGAGGCCCCCATGCACGCGTTCCCTCGCTCCCTGCTCCTGGCAGCGGTCGGCCTGACCCTCCTGACGCCCGCGCTCGGCGCCCAGCAGCGCCCCCTCACCTTCATGGACGTCCAGCAGATGCGGCGCGCGGGGTCGTGGGCCCCGAGCCCCGACGGTGCGTGGATGCTGTACACGGTCTCCACCCCCGACTGGCAGGAGGCCGAGTCGCAGACGGACATCCATCTCGTCTCGATGACGCAGGGGGTTCCGTCCGACGAGCGGCTCACCTTCACGGAGGACGAAGACGAGACCTCGCCGACCTGGGCGCCGGACGGGTCGTTCTTCGTCTTCACCTCGAGCCGGGACGACGGGGAGCGCCAGCTGTTCGCCATGCGCACCGACGGTGGCGAGGCCCGGAAGTTCACCGACACGAAGGAGGGGGTGTCCGGCTTCGACTTCGACCCGGAGGGCCACTGGCTCGTGTACCGGAGCGGGGAGTCCGGACAGGAGCAACTCTGGGTGCTTCCGGCGGACGACCTCTTCCAGTCGGAGCCCCGCGCGCTCACCGCGGGCGAAGCCGGGGTGGAGGACTGGGAGTTCTCCCCGGACGGAGGGACCGTCTACTTCACCCGCCCCGACTCCTTCGACGAGGACGACAAGCTCCGGCGCGAGGAGGGCTTCACGGTGGACGTGAAGAACGCCGTCACCCCGCTGTCGAGCCTCTGGTCGGTGTCGGTGGCGGCGGGCGGCGAGGTCCTGCTCGAAGACGACGACAGCTACAGCGTAGACGGCTTCACCGTGTCTCCCGACGGGCGCTGGATCGGCTTCACCGGGGGGTCGACGGACCGTTACGAGCGCAACATCACCGGGGCCCGGCTCTACGCGGACCAGTACCTGCTCGAGGTCGCGACCGGAGACATCGAGCGCCTGACCGAGAACTACGAGGTCGGGGAGGGAGGCCTGAGCTTCTCTCCGAACAGCTCGCAGATCGCCTACTCGGCGCCGGACGACATGGAGCGCTACTCCATGACCGAAAACCGGATCTACGTCCGTGACGTGGCCGACCGCGGGGGCTCGTTCCGCAAGCTCGGCTCCGACTTCGACCAGAGCCTGGGCGTCGGGTTCTGGGCCGACGAGCAGACGATCTACTTCGACGCCGGTGTGACGGTCACGAACCAGCTCCACAGCGTCGACGTGGGGTCCGGGCAGGTGACGCAGCTCACGGACGTGCGCGGGGTGCTCGACGTGTCGAAGGACGAGGACTCCGGCGCGATCCTGATCCGCTACCAGGACCCGAAGACCCCCCCGACCGTCTTCACCGCCCCGAGCGTGGACGCGGTCGCCGATCGGGGGAGCTGGACCCAGCTCGTGGACGTGAACCCGCAGATCGCGGACATCGCCCTCGGAGAGGAGGTCGAGATCAACTGGACCTCGACCGACGGCAAGACCGTGGGCGGCGTGCTCGTGTACCCGGTGGGGTACGAAGAGGGCACGCGCTACCCGCTCATCGTCGCGATCCACGGCGGCCCGGCCTCCGCCGACGTGCTGCGCTTCAACGGCGGCTACAGCGCCCAGGTGTACGCGGGCGCCGGCTACGCCGTCCTGAAGCCCAACTACCGCGGCTCGCGGAACTACGGAAACGCCCACCGGACCGACATCGTGGGCGACTACTTCACCCTCGGCTTCGACGACATCATGACCGGCGTCGACCACCTCATCGAAGAGGGCATCGTCGATCCGGACCGCATGGGGGCGCTGGGCTGGAGCGCGGGGGGGCACTGGTCGAACTGGATCCTCACCCACACCGACCGCTTCAAGGCCATCAGCTCGGGCGCCGGGACGATGAACTGGATCAGCATGTACGCCCAGAGCGACGTGCAGCGGAACCGCCAGTTCTACATCGGGGACGACTTCCTGTACGAGAACTTCGAGCCCTACTGGGACCAGTCGCCCCTCAAGTACGTCGCGAACGCGAAGACGCCCACCATGGTCCACGTGGTGGAGGGGGATCCGCGGGTGCCGAGCCCGCAGTCGGTCGAGCTGCACATGGCCCTCAAGAAGCTGGGCGTACCCACGGAGCTCTTCATGTACCCGGGTCGCAGCCACGGCATCCCCGGCGCGCGCAACCGCATGGTCAAGGCCGTGAGCGAGATGGCGTGGATGGACCACTACGTGCGGGGCATCGGCGAGGGCTTCGAGTGGAGCCAGGTCCTCGAGACGCTCGAGGAGGGAGCCACGGAGACCGAGGCGGTATCGGAAGGGGGCTGAGCGAGGAGAGGGCACGGTTCGGATCCCGCCGGACGGGGGGGACGACCGCGCCTACCGGCAGGAGAGCTCCGCCGTGATCGTCTCGCCCGCGGCCGTCCACGCCGGCGACTCCGCGGAGTCAGCCAGGTCCCACGCGAGGTAGAAGCCCAGGGTCGCGACGCGGGCGATCTTGTCCGGATTCAGGAGGTCCACCTCGTCGCTCGGCCGGTGATAGTCCTCGTGGATCCCCGACGTGAGGAGCAGCGCGGGAATGCCGTCGCACGCGAACGCCACGTTGTCGCTGCTCAAATAGAGTCCCGCGTCCGGGTCCTCGGCCACCACGGTCAGGCCGGCCTCGCTGCGCTCGGCCGCCACGGCGGACAGCCGATCGCCGATCGTGCTGTAGGCCAGGCCCGACCCGATGATCTCGCCCGGGTCGTTTCGGCCGACCATGTCGAAGGCGAGGTTCGCGACCATCGCCTCGGCGGGCACGGTCGGGTTCCGGACGAAGGCCGTCGAGCCGACCTTCCCCCACTCTTCGCCGCTGGTGAGGAGCACGAGAACGGACCGGGCCGGTGCGCGGTTCACGTCGGCCAACGCTTCCGCGATGGCCAGCACGGTCGCCACCCCCGACGCGTCGTCGTCGGCGCCGTTGAAGATCGAATCTCCCTCGAGATCGGGGAAGCCCGTGCCGAGGTGGTCGTAGTGGGCCGAGAGCGCGACGTACTCGTCGCGGAGATCCGGATCCGATCCCCGGAGGAGGGCCGCCACGTTCGGCGGGGTCGCCGCCACGGTTCGGTACGACCCCCTGACACGAAGCGAGAGCTCAACCACCCGCGGGTCCCCCCCGGCCCGGAGGGTGGCGAGATCCGTTCCCGCGGCCGTGACCAGCGCGGCGGCGGCCGCCTCGGTGACGAACAACGTCGGGAGCACTCCCGGCACCCTCCTCGTCAGCGAAACCGTCCTGTTGATCTCCGCCTCGGTGAAGGCGGCCGGCAGAACGAGGGCCACGGCGGCCGCGTCTTCCTGCGTGGCGATCCAGGCGGACTGGAGCCGCTCGATCAGCCCGACGTCCGGATCGGTGACCGGCGCGTCGTACAACACGATCCGTCCGTTCATCGCCTCGGGGTCCGGCTCGGCCGCTTCCACCGGGCCGGCCCAGAGCAACTCTCCCGTGACGTCCTGCTCGTCGTCCTGGAGGGACGGGATGAGCACGTAGTCACGCCCATGCTCCAGGGGAACGTCCGCGGCGAGAGCCTCGAGCGAGGACGCGGCTTCGTCCCGCACGATGTACTCAAGCTCGAAGCGGTGGATGAACCCCTCACTGCCGCTGGGCTCGAAGCCCGCCGCCTCCAGCTCGTCGATCAGGTACCGGGCCGCGGACTCGATCTCCGGGCGGATGCTCTGGCGACCCCGGAGGCTGTCGTGGGCCAGGACCCCCACGCGCCGCGCCGCTTCGGCGGCGCGGATCGTCGCCGCGGCCTCCTCGAGCCGAGCGGGCTCGGGCTGCTCCTCGGGTTCGTCGGGACCCACCGATTCGGAGTCGCAGCCCCCCCAGACAACACAGGTGGCCAGCAGGAGAAGAACGGTCGGGTCTCTGAAGCGCATTCACGGACTCCGTTGGGGTTCCGGGTCTCTCACCGAGATCGACGACCGAGGTGAGCCGCTTCTGTCGGACCGGGCCGCCCGGCCGCGTACCGGGGTCCAGATTCCGGTCCCGACCGCTGCCCGCTGGGCGTCGCCGTCACCCTGTGTGCTCAGAGCCCGAACTGTCGTGCGTGGTGGTCGATGTGGCGGTAGGCCCACCGGCCCCATTCGGCCCTCGTCAGTCGCCCGAGGATGGGGTGCCGCATCGTGGAGGGGTCCAGTCGGTCGAGGAAGGCGTGGAGCGCCGTGCGGAGGCGACGCAGATCGGCCTGGAACTCCTGGGGTGGGGTGCCGCCGATCTCCTGGTCGATCTCGGGCAGCGTCTGGACCCCCTTCGGCCACCGAACGGGTGCGGTGGTGGCGAGGAAGCGCAACACGGTTCGCGTGAAGAAGGTGCTGGAGTCCTCGGCCTGGCGGTCGCCGAGCATCGTCGAGAACGCGTCGGCCAGGTGAACCACCGTCTCGTGGGGCGTCATGGTCCCCCAGCGCCGTGGCGAATCGGGCCGGATCCGCAGGATCCGCTCCACGACCCCGGCTCGGTGGGCCGGATCGAAGATCGTCTTCATCCCGTTCCCTGGTTGCCGGTCCCGGACCCGGCTTCAGCCGATGACCCCCGCGTACGCCGACAGGGCGGGCTGACCCCCGAGGTGCGCATACAGCACCTTGCTGCCCGGCTCGATCCCACCGCTCTCCACGAGGTCGATCAGGGCGGCCATCGATTTGCCCTCGTACACGGGATCGGTGAGGACCCCCTCCAGTCGTGCGCACGTGCGGATCGCATCGAGCGTCCGCGCGTCGGGCTTTCCGTAGACGCCCGCGTTGTAGTCGTCGACCAGGATGATCTCGTCTTCCGCGAGCTCCCGGTCGAGCCCGATGAGCTCCGCGGTGCCACGGGCGATTCGAGTCACCTGTTCTCGCGTCTTCTCGACCGTGCCCGAGGCGTCGATTCCGACGATCCGCCGATCCCGTCCCTCCAGCGCGGCGCCGGCGATCATCCCGGCGTGGGTCGACCCCGTGACCGAGCACACGACGACGGTGTCGAAGAAGACGTCGAGCGCCTGCTCCTGTTCCGCGAGCTCCTGGATCCAGTTGGCGAAACCGAGTCCCCCCAGGGGGTGATCCGAGGCGCCCGCCGGGATCGGATAGGGGTTCCCGCCAGCCTTCTCGACGGATTCGAGGGCGCGCCGCCAGCTCTCCCGCACCCCGATGTCGAAGCCCGATTCGTTCAGGCGGACGTCCCCGCCCAGGATGCGCGACAGCTGGATATTCCCCACGCGGTCGTAGACGACGTCCGGCCAGTCGACCCAGGCCTCCTGGATGGTCACGGCCCTGAGTCCGAGGTGCGCCGCAACCCCGGTGACCTGGCGCGTGTGGTTCGACTGCACGCCGCCGATCGAGACCAGCGTGTCGCACCCCTTGGCCAGCGCGTCCGGGACGAGGTATTCGAGCTTGCGGACCTTGTTGCCCCCGAACGCGATTCCCGAGTTGCAGTCCTCGCGCTTGGCCCAGATCTCGACCCGGTCTCCCAGGTGCCGGCTCAGGCGAGGCAGCGGATGCAGTGGCGACGGGCCGAAGAGAAGGGGGTGGCGTTCGAAGTCGGCGAGTGACATCAGCGGCCTCCGGTGTGGTCGTTCAGGGCGATACGGTTTCACGCGTCCGGCGCGACGAACCGGGACTGGCTCATGGGCGCGGCCTCACACGCCCAGCAGCTCCCTGGCGTTGCCGCTCTCCACCCGCTCCCGGTCGGGCGGGGCGAGCCCCAGGGCGGCGATGACGCCCTTCATCTTCTCCAGGCTTCCGATCATGTGTGGATAGTCGCTGCCGGCCAGGAGCTTGTCGGGGCCGGCGAAGTCGAGGGCCAGGCGGAGCGCTTTCGGATCGAAGTTCACGGTGTCGTACCAGAAGTCCTTCAGGTACTCCGAGGGCGGTCGGTCGATGGTCTTCCGGCAGACGGGAAAGGCCTCCCAGCCGCGGTCCAGCCGCTCCGCCAGGAAGGGGATGGCCCCTCCCGCGTGGCAGAGCGCCCACCGGATGCCCGGGTGCCGCTCTGGCACTCCCGCGTACACGAGGTGAGCCGCGGCCAGCGTGGTGTCCATGAGGAAGCCCACCAGGGGCATCAGCATGTACTTCTCCATCGCCTCCACCCCGACGGGGTAGGTGGGGTGGATGTAGATCACCGCGCCGGCCGCGTCGGCGCGTTCCCACACCGGCTCGAAGCGGGGGTCCGCCAGGGGCACGCCCGAAGCGTTGCTCAGGAGCATGACTCCGGGGAGCCCGAGCTCGTCGAGGACGCGGTCGAGCTCCCGGGCGGCGCCTTCCGGGTGGTTCATGGGGAGGTGCCCCAGGGCCGTGAACCGGTCCGGGTGTGCCTCGGTGGCGTCGCGCAGGCCGTCGTTCACGAGACGGGCCAGCTCCACCGCGCGCTCGGGCGTCTCGATGCTGGTCCCCGGCGCCGTGAACGACAGGACCTGCATGTCTACGCTGGCCAAGTCCAGCTCCGCGATGCGGGCCTCGAGGTTCCGGTGGCCCGGGACGAGCACGTTGTAGTCGCCGGGCGAGTGGAGCACGGGGTTCCCCTGCTCGTCCTCGGTGATGTCGAAGGCGCTGGGGCCCTCGCGAATGGCGTCGAGGAAGCCGGGCGGGAAGTAGTGGTCGTGGAAGTCGATGAGCATGTGAGGATGCGTCCTGATCATGGCGGGCGGGCTTCGGACCGGTCGCTTCGGCGCTGTCGGCCCCAGAAGAGATAGACCGGGAGGCCCACGAGGACCATCCCGAGCCCCAGCGCACTTTCGGCGGGGTCGTGGACGACCTGGTTCACCACGATGGCGAAGGCCGCCCCGGCGAAGAGCGCGGGCGTGACCGGGTAGCCCCACGTGCGGTACGGCCCCTCCACCCCCCGGGCCCGCAGGACGTACACCCCCAGGGCCATGACCCCGAAGAAGATCCACTCGGTGTACACCACCCGGGTGAACAGCGCCCGGTACGTGCCGGTGAGCACGAGGGCCGACGCCCACACGGCCTGGAGGGCGATGGCCCGGTGGGGCGTGCGATACCTCGGGTGGAGCCCGCCGACCCACCGGAAGAGCATGCGGTCCCGCGCCATGGCCCAGTAGACCCTCGGCCCGGCCAGCACGATGCCCGCCAGGGCGCCGAAGGTGGAGAAGACCACCAGCGCCGCCATGAAGGCCCCCCCGCCGGAGCCGGCCACTGCGTCGGCGGCGTCGGCGGCCACGCGTTCGGAGGCGACCACGGTCGAGAGTGGCAGCACGTGGAAGTACACGGCGTTGAGGAGCACGTAGCACGCGGTCACCAGGAGGACGCCCGTGCCGAGGGCCCGGGGGACGGTGCGGCGGGGGTCCACCGTCTCCTCGGCGTTGTAGGTCACCATGTGCCAGCCGCCGAACGCGAAGAGCGCCGCCACCAGCGCCCGAAGGAAGTCGGCGGCGGAGGCGCCGCCCAGCAGCGCGTCGGCTGTTCCCACGGGCGCCCGCGCGGCCCGTCCGACCGCCGAGACGGCCGGCTGCGGTCCCGCCGCCGTCATCGCATCTCCCGACCCCCCCAACGCGAAGCCCACCGCCACCATCAGGAGGATGGCGAGCACCTTCACCAGGGTGAACGCCGTCTGGAGATTCGAGCCGTGGCGCACGCCGACGTAGTTCACGGCCGAGAGGAGGAGCACGGCCCCCACGGCGACCACCCGGGTGCCGGTGTCGCCCAGCGGGAGGAGGAAGGCCAGATACCGGGCGAACACCACGGCGATGGCCGCGATGATGCCCGTGTGCATGGTCCAGAACATGGCCCAGCCCCACAGGAATCCCAGGGGTCGGCCCCACGCCTCCCGAAGGAAGGCATAGACCCCGCCGGACTCGGGCATCATGGACGCCAGCTCCGCCGTGACCAGCGCGCCCATGAGCGTGAGGCCTCCCGCCACGATCCATACCAGGGCCGTCCCGGCCAGGGAGGGGACGTCCCCCGTGATCTCCGAGGGCTGGACGAAGATGGATGCGCCGATGATGGTGCCCACCACCATGGCCGTGGCGTGGGGGAGGCCGATGGCCCGGCGGAGACCCGGCTCCGCGGCGTCCCCCGGGGCCCCTCCCCGTCCGGCGTCACCCGGGATCGTCTCGCGGTCGTCTTGGCGGGGCTCGCCGGACGGCTCGAGCGGTCCGTCCGGAGGTCGGTCCGGGATCCAGTCGGGGGGGTCCGGCACGTGGCCTCCCTGCGGTGGGTCGGGAGGAGGCAGACTGGATGCCGGGTGGGGCGGCCCGCAAGGTGGAGAGGGTACGAGCGCCCCCCGCGGCGGCGATGGACCCGCCGGCTCGCGCCCCGACCCCGCATCTCCCATCTTGGGCCGTACCAGAAGCTCGGATGCCGAGGTGGCCCCCACGTCGAGGGCCCCGCCGTTCCGGGACCGACCGAGACCTTCCAGCATGCCCGACCCACCCCCCTTCCTGGAGCCCACACAGGAGGCGGGCCGCGACTTCCTCCTCCGCGGAATCCGGGGAGAGGTCGTGATGCTCAACCTCCTTCGGCTGCGGGAGGTCGCCGACTACTCGGCGTCTCCCGACCTCGAGCCCGAGGAGCCGATCTCCGGGAGGCAGGCCTACCAGCTGTACATCGACCACACGCTCCCCTTCCTGCGCGAGGCCGATGGGCGACTCGACCTCGTCGCCGAGGGAGGTGCGTTCCTCATCGGGCCCCCCGACGAGCGCTGGGACCTCGCGCTCCTGGTGCGGCACCGCAGCGTCGAGGCCTTTCTGGCGTTCGCCCAGCACGAAGCCTACCTGGCCGGGATCGGCCATCGACTCGCCGCCATCGAGGATTCCCGGCTGCTCCCGCTGGTGCCGTCCGGAGCGGGCTCCCAGCCAGGGGTCGCCTGAGCGTCCGGTAGCGGAGGCTCAGCCGCCGGCCCGGGGACCCTCGCCGACGACGCTCCCTTCCGCCGCCCGGATGCGGACCGCCGAGGCCTGCTCTCCGGACCGCTCGAACTCGAGGGTGATCCCGGGCTCCACGTTGAAGAGCGTTCCGTTCCGGTACAGCCCCGGGCTGAACCGGTCGACTCCCGCCGGGATCAGGTCGAACGTCAGCTCGTCCCCGTGGTGGATGGGGAAGGGCAGCCGGGCCCGCAGGACCCCCGCCTCCTCGAACACCTCGAAGCTCGCCTCGGTGGGCCATCCGATCCCCTCGACGAGGGACAGATCGTACGAGCCCACGTAGCTGCTGCGCTCCTCGGGATCCAGCGCCACGGGCTCGGTCGGCTGGACCACCACCCGCACGGACACGGCGGAGGTACCCCATCGGAGCTCGAGGACGGCGGCGTCACCGCTGACCCGGGGGAAGGACCAGGTGAGCATCTCGGTGTGGGGCCGCTCCTCCGGTCGGACCGCCACGTGGATCCGTCCCTCGGCCGAGTCGGGCTTCTGGAAGTGGAAGAGCTCCGGATTCCCGTTCAGGGTGAGCGTCCAGTCGCCCTCCCGCGGGATCATCCACACCGAGTACTTCCCGGAGGGCACCTCGACGCCGTTGAGACGGAGGTCCCGGTTCGACTCGAGGGTCGTCGCCCAGTTGGCTCCGGGGGTCCACACTCCGCCGAAGGGCACCAGCCCGCCGAACAGGACGCGCCCCCGCGCCGAGGGGCGCGAGTAGTCCACGGTGACCGTGGTGCCGTCGATGGTCTGGGAGACCGTGCCCCGCTCGCTGGCCCGGATCTGGGCGGCGGCGGGGACGGCGGTGATCATGACGAAGGCGCCGACGAGCGCCGTGAAGGGCATGCTTCGCATCGTCCTCTGTCCGGTGGGCGTGGAGATTCTGGTCGTGGGAGCCGCGGGGCCGGGTCAGCCGAACCGGCGGTCGATCCGTGCCCGGATGCCGTCCAGGTCCACGCCTTCGGCGTGAAGGCGCACCGCCAGGCGTCCCTCGCCCTGGCAGATGTTGCAGTAACGGGCCATGGCCGACTCCTCGTAACAGGAGAGGAGGGAGTACATCCCGGGCAGGTCGGAGCAGCCGCAGTGGCAGCCGATGCCGTCGATCACGCCGGGGATCTCGCGGACGGCGTCGAACAGCTCGGCCAGGTGAGGCTCCACCTCCGACGCCTCCAGGACGCGGGAGCCGTCGACTCCGGGACGGGGCTCCGGGTGGACGCCGGGTCCCCCGGATCCCGTCGCTGCCACCGCCTCCGTGGCCCCGAGGGCCAGCGACGCGGCCCCGGCGGTCAGCAGCCCGAGAAACGTCCGACGGCTGGTCGTCTTCGTCCCCTTCATCCCGGCCCCTCGCGATGTCCCGTCCCGGGCCGTCGGCTCGTCCGGCGGCTCCACATCCCCCTGCGCAACCCCGATGTCCCGGCGGACACCCGGCTTCGCGACCCCCCGGGCGGATCTCGACGCTACCGGGACCGAGCGGACGCTACCCGGTTTCCAGGCTCACGCGGAACTCCGTCCGTCCGGGCCTCGACTCCACGGTCACGTCACCCTGCCAGCGGCGCACGAGCCGACGCGCGATCTCGAGGCCCAGGCCCGTACCCTGCCCCGGCGGCTTCGTCGTGAAGAACGGATCGAAGATCCGCGGCAACACGTCGTCCGGGATCCCGGCTCCGTCGTCGATGACGCGAACCACGACCCGGTCCAGCTCCCGGCTGGCGCGGACGTCGATCCGACCGGCCTCGCGTCCAGGGCGTTGTCGACCAGGTTCAGCCACACCTGGTTGAGGTCGCCGCCGGCCGCGCGGACCCTGGGGAGGTCCTCCTCGATGTCGAGGCGGACCTGCGCGTCCTTGGATCGGATCCTGGAGGACATGACCGTGAGCGTGTCCCGCAGGCTCTCCTCCACGTCCACGATCTCCGACGCGCTGAGGTTGTCCATGTGCGTGAATCGCTTCACGGCGTCCACCAGCTCGTAGATCCGCGTCGCGGCGTCCCCCACGTCGGAGGCGAGGGAGTGGATGGCGCAACGGGCCGCGGTCCAGCGGAGCGCGGCGTCGAGCGCCTCGGGCGGGACCCGGGTGGCGGCCTCGTCGAGAGCGTCGATGCCGAGAGCGGTATCGGCCAGGGAGGCCGCGAGGGCCGGATCCGATCCGCGTCGCTCGAGCCATTCGGCGATCCGGTCCTCGTGGTCCGACTGCTCCATGGGCGAGCGGGGAGGATGGGCGGGCCCGTCCAGGCAAGCCTCGCGCAGCCGCTCGATGGCGTCGACGTGATCGTCCGTGAGGGAGGCGCGACCGAGCCCACGCACGGCCTCGTCCGCCTCGGGGAGACCGGCCACCAGGAGTCGGGCGGCGCGCACGTTGGCGGAGGCGGGGTTGTTGAGCTCGTGGGCCAGACCGGCGGCCAGCTTCCCGAGCGAGACCGCCCTCTCCTCCTGCAGGTTGCTGGCCTTGAAGCTGCGAGCCCGGTCGAGCATGAGGTGCACGACGTGCGTCGTGAAGGCCGTACACCGCTGGATCATCTCCGGAATGCACTCTTTGTGCAGGACGAGGGTCTCGGTCTCCTCGTCGAGACGGATGTCGACGGTGCTCACCGACGCCCGGGAGTAGGGGAGCGTCCCGGTGATGTCGCCGGGGTACCAGTCCATGACCCGGCGGGGGCCGGTTCCCCAGTCCCGGTGGACGGCGATGTGGCCCGACAGGACGATGAACATGCGGTCGATGGGCTCGCCCTTGCGGAACGCGAGCTCCCCGGCCCCGAACACCACGAGCTCGCCGTGCTCCACCAGCCACTCCAGCTCCTCGCGGGGGAGCGCGGACAGGGTGGGAAACGCCGCCAGCCGCTCGACCAGCTCGGCCCCGGCCATCTAGCCCCGACCTCCCGGCAGGCGCCCGGTCTCCGTCCGGCCCGGCCGGACCTTCCCGAGCCCGCCACCGTCCGTGAGGGGCGACTCGTCTTCGGCCCTTCTCGCGAGCGCCAGCGTGCCGACGGCCGAGCCCGCACCGAGCGCGGTGGTCACGCCCGCGATCACCGCGTCGGTCCACTGCAGGCCCGGCCCGCCGAACAGCGCGATTCCCGCCAGGCCCCCGAGCAGCAGGCCACCCACCCCACCCCAGGCGGCGAATCTGAGGAGCGAGAGCTCGTCGAACCTCCGGCGTCCTTCCGCCAGGCGGAGGACGCCCGAGAAGATGCTGCCTCCCACGAACCCGAGGGCGCCGAAGATCGTGATCAGCATCCCGACGAAGCCGACCGGGTCGAAGCCCATCACCCACAGGACCAGGGCCAGCAGGGCCCCGATCGGCATCCATGCGGCGGCCCACGTCAGCCCCATGCCGATCGTGCCACGGATACGCCGGATCCATTCGCCCATCGATCCCCCCCTTCCGGGTCGTCGACCGCCCCCCGATCCCCCTCGGTACCGTCGATCTCGCCCGGAGGGTCCGGGCGCATCGGGACCGGGGGGCGGCGCCGTCCTCGGGGCACGCCAGTCGTGCGTGCGTCCGTCCGGCTCCTCGCGGAGATGGCCACCGGCTCCTCGCGGAGATGGCCGGTGACGAGGAGGTGCCCGCCTCCGGCGGCTGGCGTGGCGGGCCGGCACGAGGACATGATGGGGGCGGTAACCCATGTGCGCGAGGCGATCCGAGCCATGAGACCGGCGCTGACACCCGAGAGGCTCCGGGCGGTCTACGATCGAGCGGCGGGCCGATACGAGCGGTGGCACGCCCTCGCGACGGCCCGGTCGGATCAACGAGGCCGCGAGCTCGTCGTGGGGTGGTGCGTGAAGCCCGGCCATACCGTTCTGGACGCGGGAGGCGGGACGGGACTCACCGCCGAGTTGGCGGCGAGGGCGGCCGAGCCCGGCGGGCACGTCGTGATCGTCGACTTCAGCGAGGGTATGCTGCGCCAGGCCGCCGACCGCTCGAGCGACGGCGGGGAATCCGCGGTGTCCCTGGCGATGGGGGACATCGTAGGTCTGCCGTTCCGGGAGCACCAGTTCGACTCGGTGCTCTCGACGTACAGTGTCTGCCCGCTGGTATCGCCGGGGCAGGGCGTGAGGGAGATGTATCGCGTGCTGAAGCCCGGCGGCCTCCTGGGAGTCGCCCACTCCTCCGAGGCGACGAGCGGGATCGTGCGGTGGCTCGCCAACCGCGTGGAGGATCTGGTCTGGCACTGGCCTCAGCTTTCACTGGGCTGCCGGTCGGTGGAGGTGCTTCCCGACCTGCTGGGGCTCGGGGCCGAGCTCGTGGCCGAGCGGCGGCTCGGGATCCCCCTGTGGCCCTTTCACGCCTTCGCCGTTCGGAAGCCCATGGAACCGGCTTCGGCGCAGCCTATCTGGGGTGGTTCGGCGGCTTCCCGCGGTAGGATGCGCGCCCCCCGCGACGGCGGTTTCCGCACGAGTGGAGGCGCATCTCCGCGCCCGCGCCCGTGAGCCTGGGCACGCCCGGCGATCCGGCAGGT
>JASFUL010000029.1:0-21406 GCA_050050315.1 Gemmatimonadota bacterium | reverse complement strand
CCGCGGAGGCGCCAGATCCGCCGGACCCTCGACGGGGTCGGCGCCCTGGTACACCGCGTTGAGGTAGAGCGTCTGCGTGAGCGCGCGCTCGGCCTCCGGCGCGCCGGGCAGGTTGAGGTGGATGGCCGCGAGCCGGGCGGCCTCCTGCGGGCGCCCCTCCGGGTTCCGCAGGTCGAGGTGGACCAGCACGAGCGCCACGAGCGACGCACGCCCCTCCTCCCCCGATTCGCACGCGGAGGCGAGGCGCCGGAAGTTCGCCTCGGCCCGGCGGAAGTCGCCCTGCTCCAGGGCCACGATGCCTTCGTCGTAGGGGCTCGGCGGCGGCGCGGGCGTCTCCGTCCCGGGGTCGGGGGTCGCCGGGCCGCCACACGCGGCGAGGACCAACGCCAACAGAGGGGCGAGGATCCGGTGCGTGCGGGCTCTCGCACGGCCCGCGTGCGACGTGGAGGGTGGCTCAGCGACCATCGTGGAACCCGAGGAGAAACGTGTCACGGCTCCCGCGAGACGGCGGCCGGCCCGGGCCGGCACGAGGCCGAGAAGAGGTCGGCGGCCGCCACCGCTACGATGCACGGACCGTTCCCTCATCGGGAATAGTCGACGGGGCTCCGTGGAGCCTCGTCGATCCGCAGGTGGAACACGTCGGGACGAGCATAGTGTCCCACGACGTCGAAGTCGAACTTCCCCCGGTCCACCTCGGCCATGTCCAGCTCGACGACGAGCATCCCGGCCTCGCCCGTGAGGGGCCCGGCCAGGAGGCTCCCGTCCGGAGCCCAGACGGAGCTTCCGCCCGGGCACAGGAGCGGCGGCCAGTCCTCCAGCTCGCCGGCGATCTCGAGGTCGTCCGGGTACATGCTGCGCGTGACGTACTGGTTGCATCCGAGCACGAAGCAGCGCCCCTCCACCGCGATGTGGCGGAGCGTGGCCTGCCAGCGGTCCCGTGCGTCGGCCGTGGGAGCCAGGTAGATCTCCACACCCTTGCCGTACATCGCCATCCGGGCGAGGGGCATGTAGTTCTCCCAGCAGATGAGCCCGCCCAGGCGCCCGTGGGGCGTGTCGACGACGGTGAGGGTGCTGCCGTCCCCCTCCCCCCAGATGAAGCGTTCGGCCGCGGTCGGCTTGAGCTTCCGGTGCTTCCCGAGCAGGTCGCCGTCGGGGCCGAGGTAGACGAGGGTGCAGTACAGCGTCCCTCCCCCGTGCAGGCGGTCCCGCTCCACGACGCCGACGCAGAGGTGGACCCCGCACTCCCGCGCCGCCTCGCCCATCCGCTCGACCTCGGGTCCCGGGACCTCCACGGCTCCCGCCCGGTAACGCGCCCAGCTCCGCCGGCCCTCGGGCTTCCTCCCACCCACGGCGGTCCCGAAGCGGAGACCCCATGGATACCCCCCGACGTAGGCCTCGGGGAAGACCACCAGCGACGCCCCCCGGCCGGCGGCTTCGGCCGCGAGCTCGACCACCCGGTCGACCGTCGCCGGCGTGTCGAAGGGAACCGGCGCGGCCTGGACGACGGCGGCGGTCAGGACAGGACGTTCGGACATGGTCGGAGCGTCGCTCCGGGAGCGTAGGTTGCCAGGACCCTCGGGGGCGGTGACGAAGGATTGGAGCCCCCGAGCCCGGGATCAAGGGTGTTGCGTCGGGAACGCCGCGACGGAGGTCCTCAGCCCCCCCGATAGACGACCTCGGCGACCACCTCGCCCACCATCTCCAGCGTGGAGGCCGAGACGTGCTCCGGGCGATCCTCGGGGGTGTGCCACCAGGGGCTGTCCGACCCACCGTAGGTGAAGTCGATGATGTCGATCGTCGGAAGGCCGGCGTCGTTGAGCGGCAGGTGGTCGTCGCCGATCCTCGTGCCGACCCGTTGCGGAAAGGACGGTCCATACCCCAGCTCCCGTGCAATGGACCATACCCGCTGGGCGACCCGAGGAGCCCTCTCGGCCGAGTAGCCCTCGATGGGGAAGGACGGGTCGACGTCGCCCACCATGTCCAGCAGGATCCCGTAGGCGGGCTCGTAATCGCTGGCCATCCGACGGGCGAAGCGTCGGCTGCCCAGATACATGTCGACCCCGGTGGGGCCGTAGTCCTCCCCGTCGACGAAGAGAAGATCGACGGTGACGGGCGGGGCCTGCTCCGTGAGGAGGCGCGAGAGCTCGAGGAGGACGGCCACACCCGACGCCCCGTCGTTCGCCCCGGGCACCGGGATCGTGTCGGCCCCGGGCACCGTGGAGTTGTCGGAGCGGGGTCGCGTGTCCCAGTGGGCGAGAAGGAGAAGACGGCGGCCGTCGGAGCGCGTCGGGGAGGGCGTCCACACCGCACGGACGTTGGTGAGGGGAAGAATCTCGCCGGCGCGGGTGACGTGGGTGAACGAGTCGACGACCACGGTATCGGCTCGCCCGCGAAGAAGCTCGAGCATCCACGCGAGCTGGGCCTCGTGCCCCACGGTTCCGGGGACCCGGGGACCGAAGCCGACCTGGCGCTCCACCAGGGCGAAGGCACGCGTCCCGTCGAAAGCGGGGCGCTCGGTGACCCGCTGCTCCACGGGTCCGGCCGCCTGCCCGGATCGGTCCTCGGGACCGCACCCCGAAGAGCACACGACCAGGGCGAGGAGGGTCGCCGCCGTCCCGCGCAGCCCGGGCGCCGGGAGGGAGCGGAGCACTCTCATCCGCCGGGCCGGGCCTCGGCCTCCTCGGCCTCGAGCTCCTGGAGAAGGGCCCTCGCCCGCTGCTTGAACAGGGGATCCGGAGTGTGGATGGAGGGCAGGGCCAGGGCCGCCCGGAGCGCCTCCCGTGCCTTCGTGGGCCGATGCCACCGGTAGTACGTCATCCCGAGATCCAGCCGGTACAGGATCATGTCAGGCTGGAGCTCGACGGCCCGCTCCAGGTGCTCCACGGACGCCTCCCAGCTCGTATAGCGGGCGATGTCGACCCCCATGAGGTGGCGTCCGATGAAGCGCTCCACCGCCGAGAGCTTCATCACCTCGTAGTGGAGCTTCCCGAGGGCATGGTGTCCCCCGGCGTGGTCGGGGGCCATCTCCAGCAGTCGCCGGACGTCGAGGTACACGTCGTCGGCCAGGTCGGCGATCCGCTTCGGGTTCCCCACGACCATGGCCAGCCAGCCCCGGGACGCCACGAGCCAGTACAGGCCATCGATGCCGTCGGGGCGGCGTGCGACCGCCTCCTGGGCGTGGCGGATCCCCCGCCCCAGCCACCGCTGCTCGCCGGCTTCGTCGCCGGCCATGATGCCGAGCACGACCGCGGCCCGGGCGGCCCTCCACCGCGCGTCGTAGTCGGAGGGGCGACGACCCAGGTATGCCTCCAGCAGGTCGAGGGCATCCAGGGGATGGTCGGCCTCGAACAGGCTGTCCGCGCGAGAGACGGCGTCGCCGGCCCCTCCCCCGGTCGGCCGGGGAGCGGCGACCGGGAGTCGGAGGCCCTGGGCGCCGACGGGGAGACCCGTGGCGGCCAGGAGGACCAGGGCGAGGAGGGCGCACGACTTCACGACGCCAATCTCCCCCGCTCGACCTCGCGGCGTCAACCGGGCCGGTCCCCCTCCTCCAGCTCCGCCCGGAGCTCTTCCAGGCGCGCCGCCAGCTCCGACGCCTCCCGGCCGGCGTGGCTGGCACGCCATCCTTCGACGATCAACACGAGGACGCTGAAGACCACGACCAGGAGGAAGCTCCCCATGTAGAGGAGGCCGAGGAAGACCGCCACCACCGACGGGGAGACCCCGAACACGGCGACGGCCCAGTGCCTCCGCTCCCGGCGCATCGCGTCGTCCCGGGCCGCCCGGAGATCCGCGATCTCCTGATGCAGCACCAGGCTTCGGACGGAGTCGCGATCCTCGTCCGGAGCCGGAGGCTCGCCGGGCTCATCGGGACGACTCACGCGGTACCCCCGGACCGGGAGACGAGGGACGAGCGCCAGGCGACGTGGGCGTTCACCGCCCGGCGCCACGACGTCCCGCCGTGACGCCGCGCTTGAGTTGCAGCGGGGGGAGTCCCCAGATTGTCGCCCATGGTCGACATCGTGCTGACGGTGGATCTGGAGCCGGACTGCCCTCCGTTCCTGGACGGATGGCGAGGGATGCGCGAGGGGACACCACGCCTGCTCGACCTCCTCGAGGAGGAGGGAGTCCCCGCGACGTTCTTCACCACGTCACGGACGGCCGAGGTCTTCCCCGGAGTCGTGGAGCAGCTCGTGGAGGCCGGCCACGAGCTCGGGTGCCACGGGCGGGATCATCGTCCGTTCACGGAGCTGCTGTGCGAGGAGGCGGAAGAAGAGATCGCCGAGTCGGCGGCCGTCCTGCGGGAGTTCGCGCCCGTCGCTTCCTTCCGGGCCCCGTACCTCCGCTTCCCGGAAGCGTTCGTCCCGTTCCTCGAGGCCCACGGCTTCCAGGTGGACGCCTCCCGGGCGGCCTACAAGCCGGCCCACTGGATCCGCCCGCCGGCCGCCTCGTCCCTGGCCCGGCTCGTGGCGTCGACCACGTCATCGGTCCTCCGACTCCCGGCCCTGGTCCGCGACCGGCTGCTCCTGCGGCTGCGCCCACCCGTGGTCCTCTTCGTCCATCCGTGGGAGCTGGTGGACCTCCGGCGGTCTCCCGTCCGGTGGGACTGCCGGTTCAACACGGGTCCGCCCGCCGTCGAGTCGCTGCGAGAGGTGGTCCGTCTCTTCCGGGACCGGCGGGAGGGACGCTTCCTCCGCGCCCTGGACGCCGCCGGGGCGCGACGACCGCTCCCGGAGCCCGTCCGGGTTTGAACCCGGACGTCCCGTCGCCACCGACGGCGCAGGCCGGCGGGAGCGGCGGGCCCTCTCGTAGATCTCGCGGTGGCGCGCGACGACCGACTCCCACTCGTAGGGCGACGGCGTCTCCCGACCGTGCCCCCGCATCGCCTCCAGCAGCTCCGGTCGCCCGGCCAGTCGCACGAGCGCGTCGGCCATTCCCGCGTCGTCCTCCACCAGGAGCGTGCCCGGTCCCTCTCCCAGGATCGCCCCGACCCCCGAGTCCCGCCGGGCCACCACGGCCAGCCCGGCGGCCCGCGCCTCGAGCGCCGACAGCCCGAACGACTCCCGCACGGACGGGAGCACGAAGACGTCGGCGCTCGCCAGGCGCTCCCTGATCTCACGCCGGGGAAGGTAGCCCTCGAAGCGAACCCGGTTCGCCACGCCGAGCGCCCGGGCCCGCACCTCGAGGGCCCGCCGACGTGGACCGTCTCCCACGACCGTGAGGGTGAGGCGACGCTCCCCGTCGAGGCGTCCGGCGGCTTCCGCCAGCGCCTCGATCAGCGCTCTCCCCCGCTTGCGCCTCTGGAGTCGCATGACCGAGACGAGCCGCAGCTCGCCCCGGGGCGCCGGGTCCGGCCCCGCGGGAGGCGCCGCCCACTCCGCAGTGGCGATCCCGTTGGGCAGGACCGGCAACGGCCCGTGCCCCACCACCTCGCCCACCTCCCGGGCCAGGTCCGGACCCACCGCGGTCAGCACGTCGGCCCAGGCGGCCCAGCCGAGGAGGCGGTCGGAGAGGGCCCAAAGGGGTCGGAAGCGGCCGAGGACCGAGTGGAAGGTGGCGACCAGGGGAAGGCCCCGGCGGTGCGCGGCGTACCCCGCCGCGAGGGGCAGGGGCGGGACCAGTCCGGCATGGACGTGGACGACGTCGGGACCGATCCGGTCGAGGATGGCCCCCGCCACGGGAACCGCCCGGAGTGAGACCGTCAGCCCGGCTCCCGGAAGGAGGAACAGCGGCAGACGGTGGACCCGCACCCCGCGCGGCTCGGGGAGGGGATCCACCTGGAGCCGGCCCTGCCGGGAGGGGTCGGCGGGGGTGGTCGTGACGACGTCCACCTCGTGGCCGCGGGCGGCCAGCGCCCCCGCCAGGTCCCGGACGTGGAGCTCGAGGCCACCGAGGCGGGGCAGGAACCAGTCCGTGACGAGCGTGACCTTCACGGCCCGGTGGGTCCCTCCTCCGCCTCGTCGGTGCCCTCGGGCGGAGTAGGCTCCACTTCCCTCTCGTCCGCCGTCGACGGGGCGGACGGGCCCGGAAGGCGGGGATCGCCGCCCGGCAGGAAGCTCGCCTCCCTCCCGCGACCCTCCTCGAGGCGGCGGATGCGCTCCATGGCGTCCCGGATGAAGTCCCGCATGAGCGAGACCTGCTCCCGGAGCTCGTCGACCTCGGCCCGGTGGAGCTGCTCGGGACCGGGCCTCTTCCACAGGTGGATGAGGTACACGGCCCCCCCGAAGAGGAGGAGCCACGGAAGCATCGCCGCGAGCACCCAGATGACCTGCATGAACGCAAGGTAACGACGCCGGCCGAGACGCCACCACCGGAACGGCCCGGGGCGCGCTCGTCCCGGAGCCCCGGGGCGGTCGGACCCGGGCCATGAGCTCCGGGTACGACCGCTCGTGCTGACCCGCTACCTTCCCTCCGGTCGTCGGACCCGTGTGGTCGCCCTCGTCCTCGCCGTGGCTGCGCTCGGGGCGCTCGTCTGGTACTTCCTGGGGGCCCTCGAGCGACAGCGTGAGCTGGAGGAGCTCCGGGTCATGCGGGACTCCCTGGCGTCCCTCCGCACCTCGGCCGACGAATGCCGGTCCGGGCTGGCCCGGGAGGAGAGCGAGTTCCGGAGCTTCGACGCCCACCTCGACTCGCTCCGACGCCGCATCGCGGCGTACGAGGAGCTGCACCCCGACGGCGTCCCGTCACGGGAGTACCAGGACTACCTGGAGGTCTTCGACCGGTACAATCTCTCGGTCGGGGAGTGGGAAGCCCGGGCCGACTCCCTGCGCGCCCGCGAGGCGCGCTGCCGTGCCGTGGTGGAGCTGCACAACGCCTTCGCCGACTCCCTCCGGACTCGCGTCGAGATCTACGAGTCCGACACCGACGCGCCGAGCGGAGCCCAGTGACGACCCGGACTCCCCGGTCCCGCCGGCTCCCCCGCGCGCTGGCCGCCGTGGTCACCGGCTCGGTGCTCGTCGCCGTGGGATGCGGTCGCCCGGAGGACGAAGCGGCGACGCGCGCCCGGGTCGAACGAGAGATCCAGGGCAGGCTGGCCGCCGTGCTCGACCGCACCCTCGACGCCATCGACGCTCGAGTGGACAGCGTCGACGATCGGCTCGAGCCCCTCCCGCTCCTCCGTCCGTCCGAGGAAGCGGCGCTGCGGAGCTACCTCCAGGACGCCCACCTGGCGCGGGCTCGCGCCCTCGGCGCCCGCCCGGAGAGCGAGGACGCGATCCCGGCCCTCGAGCGCGAGGGACGGCTGGTGAGGCTGTCCGACACGACCGAGTACTGGGTGATCCGCGACCTGGAACACTCCCTTCCCTACGTCACGCCGGATACCCGCGCCCTGCTGAGGCGGCTGGGAGACCGCTTCCACAACCGGCTCGACGGTCTCGGAATCCCCCGCTACCGCTTCGAGATCAGCTCGGTCCTGCGCACCCCGGACCAGCAGGCGGCCCTCAGGAGCGACAACGTCAACGCCGCCGGCGGCACGAGCGCCCACGAGTTCGGCACCACGGTGGATGTCGCGTACAGCGGATACGCGGCGCCCGCCGGGCCTCTCGTCGAGCCCGGGCGCCTGGACGCGACCTGGCTCGAGGGTCCCGTCCGGCGTGTGTCCGACGCGGCGGCGGAGCGCGTGGCGGCCCGACGTTCGCGGGAGCTCCAGGCGGTCCTGGGAACGGTACTCCGGGAGATGCAGTCCGCGGGGCTGGTCTACGTAACGCTCGAGCGTCTCCAGCCGGTCTACCACGTCACGGTGGCCGAGCGGTTGGAGGAGGGGCGATGACGTGAGCGGGGGCGGGCCCGGGGGCATCGTGGTGAACGGCCTGGTCCTGGTCACGGCGGCCGCCGCGGCCTCCTTCCTCCTCCGACCCCGGCTGCGGCGCTCGGAGCGGTGGCGAGCCACCGTGACGCCCCTCGCCTCCATCATCGGGAGCGGCTTTCTCGTCGTCGCCCCGCTCATGGCCTTCGCGGCCGGTCGTCTGGCCGTGGTGGCCATGGCCGCGGTCGTGGGAGTCGCCTTCCTGGTGGGCGGCGCGGTCCGGTACAACATCATCCACGTGGAGCCGCTCACCGGGACCGAGGCGGAAGCGGGGGACGGATACACCGCTCTGGTCTGGATGGAGCGGACGGCCCGGGTGGCCCTCAGCTTCGCCTACGTGGTGGCGGTGGCCTTCTACCTCGAGCTCCTGGGAGCGTTCGCGCTGCGCCCGTTCGACATCCAGGGGGGGCCGGGTCAGAAGTGGATCGCCACCGGGCTGCTGGTCCTCATCGGTGTCGTCGGGGCGACGGGCGGTCTCAAGCGCCTCGAGGTCCTCGAGGAATACGCGGTCAGCGTGAAGCTCGCCGTCATCGCGGGCCTCCTGGCGGGTCTCCTCCTGGCGAACGTCGAGGCCCTCGCCGGCGGCTCGTGGTCCGTCCCGGTTCTGGACACCTCGTGGGACTTCAGGACCGTGCGGCAGATCCTGGGCGCGTTCCTCATCGTCCAGGGCTTCGAGACCTCGCGCTACCTCTCGGACGAGTACGAGCCCGAGCTGCGGGTGAGATCCATGCGATGGGCCCAGTGGACGGCGGCGGCCATCTACGTGGTCTTCGTCGGCCTGTCGATGATCTTCTTCGACGTCTTCCGGGAGATCAGCGAGACTGGAATCATCGACCTGTCCGAGCGGGTGGCCGCGGTCCTGCCCGTGCTCCTCGTGGTGGGCGCGGTGATGGCACAGATGAGCGCGGCCGTGGCCGATACCCTGGGCTCCGGGGGGCTGGTCGAGGAGGCGACCCGGGGGCGCGTCCCCCCGCGCGCCGTCTACGTGGCGGCGGTGACGCTCGCCGGGGCGCTCCTCTGGGTGGCCCCGATCCTGGACGTGATCGCGTACGCGAGCCGTGCCTTCGCGTTCTACTACGCCATCCAGTGCGCCATGGCCGCGCTGTCCGCGTGGAGCGACGGCCGGGCGGGGGACGGGTCGGGTCGCCGGCCCGGGCTGGCTGCCCTCTACGCCGGGCTCACCGTTCTCATGCTGGCGACCGCCGCGTTCGGGATCCCGGTCGAGTCGAGCGGGGGAGGGGGAGGCTGAACGGAACCGGATCGGAACACGGGACTCTTCCGCAAAGCCCCCACCCGATACAGATTCCCGCCGGCGCACGCGGGATCTCGCGCCGCCACTCCACGTTTCAATCCGGATGAACCAGCATGAACCGACCCTACGGTCCGGCCTCCCGGCCGGAGCGCCTCCTCGCCCTCGTTCTCCTCCTGACGGCCTCCTGCGGGCCCGGCGGCCTCGAGACCGCCTCCGGCGACCAGCCGGAGCCCTCCACCCCTCCCGCCGTGCAGGCCTCCGACGCCGTGGAAGCCGGCCGCTATCTGGTCGAGATCGGCGGCTGCAACGACTGCCACACCGACGGCTACTCCCAGAGCGGTGGCGCCATCCCCGAGTCCGAGCGGCTCACGGGCTCCGTGGTGGGCATGAGGGGTCCGTGGGGCACGACCTGGCCGGCCAATCTCCGCCTGACCGCCGACCGCCTCACCGAGGACGCGTGGGTGGAGATGGTCTCGACCCGTACGACCCTCCCTCCGATGCCGTGGCTGGCGATGAACGCCATGTCCGAGGCCGACCAGCGAGCCATCCACCGCTACCTGCGCAGCCTCGGCCCCGCCGGCGAGCCGGCGCCGACGGCGATCGGGCCCGAGCAGGAGCCGGCGACGCCCTGGATCCTCTTCGTGCCGCAGGAGCCGGTGAGCGCAGGGCGGTAGGCTCCGCCCGGGCACGGGAGGCGGCCGCGCGACGGGACCACGGGGTGATCCGCCGCCGGCCGCGGCCCGGGGCGGGGGAAGGGGGCGACGAGCCCGGACGCCTCAGTCGGCCCGGGCGCAGTAGCGGAAGCCCTTCTCCCTTCCTCCGCTGACGTCCACCACGTCGACCACGGCGCCCCCGCCCGCCACGATCGTCTCCTCCACCTGCGTCCGGGCCATGTAGTGGATCTCGTAGGCGGGACGCCCGGCCAGCCGCTGGAGGAGGTGACGGACGTGCTCGCGGTTGAGCCGGTAGAGCCAGTGGCGCAGGGTGCCGGGCTCCACCCGGGGACCCGCACGCATCTGGAACAGGGCGAGCCCGCCCGGGGCGAGCACCCGGAAGAAGTCCGCGACGTAGCGTCGGCCGTACCGCGGCGGGATGTGCTGGAGCACCTTGTTGCTGTAGACCAGGTCGAAACGCCCGTCCTCGAAGAGGGACAGATCGTCCAGGGTGTTCACCACGTATTCGACCCGCTCGCCGTGCCGGTTGTGCTCCCGCGCCTTCTCGATCATGGACGACGAGATGTCGACGCCAACGACCCGGTCGAAGTGATCGGCCAGCGCCTGGGTGAGCCGTCCGACCCCGCACCCGAAGTCGAGGGCCGTCCCGAGCCTCGGGTCGGCGTCCTCCAGCCCGGTCAGGTATTCCATCACCCCGGCGACCTCCTCCCGACCGGTGCGGAAGAAGTCGTCCGGCTCCCACTTCCCGCCCTCCTTCCCTCGTCGGGTCAGCACGGCGTAGAAGGGGTCGTCCCGCCCCCACTCCTCGTACGTGGAGCGGACGTCGTCGAGGCTCACGGGGACCGCCCTGCCCCGCTCCACCGGTCGCCGCCCACGATTCGCCCGACGCCCGGGTACGCCGGGGGCCCGACGCCCGTCAGAAGACCACCTCCAGGTCCCGGGGCTCCGCACCCGCCAGGTGGATCCCGTTGAAGAGGAGCTTGAAGGTGCCGTGGGGCTGGCCGCGGTTGGTGATCTCGGGACCGAAGAGGAAGAGGTTCCCGTCACCGACCTTCGCCGAGACGGCCCCCACGCCCCCGTCGAGGTGCTCCTGGCCCCACGCCCATCCACTCCTCAGGGGCGCGTCCGTGTCGAACCAGAGCACCGGCCGCACACCCTGGCCGTCCCCTTCGACGCGCATGACCGGGCTGTTGTCGAAGAAGACGTCGACGTGGTCGCCGAGCCCGTACGCCACGGGCACGGTGTTGTCGACCGCCATGCGCAGCACCGAGCCCGGGATGTAGTACTCGTCCTCGCCCAGGGGCTCGCCGTCGTCGCCGACGAGGTGGTTCGCCAGCGGCAACCCCGCGTGGCGTCCCATGGCGGTGGAGCTGCCCACGGCGATGATCGTGCCGCCGTCCTCGAGGAACTCGATCAGGTGGGGCACCGTCTCCGCCACTGTGATCTCGCCCAGCCAGTCCCGGTACTCCTCGGGAATCTCCTCTTCGTCGGGGGTCGAGCCGAAGATCTCGTAGCCGCCTCCGCCGGCGTCGTCGGCCGAGGGAATCGCCCCCGTGACGAAGACGAGCACGTCGAAGCGCTCCTTCAGGTCGCCCTCGTCCAGGCTCTTCGGGAACACCTTCTCGTACGGGAACTCGAATTCCTCGAACAGGAAGCGCGTCCAGCCCGAGGGCTGGGAGCCGCCGTACTCGTCCCACAGGCCGATGCGGACCGGCTCGATCTCGAGGGCGTTCGCGGCCGGCGTCTCCGGGACGCCCTGGAAGTCGAGCCCCAGCTCCGTGGCCATGCCCCGCAGGCGCTCGGCGCCGGCCGTGGACGCCGGGATCCAGATCGTCCCCTCCGGCCAGCTCCGGCCGCCGGCCTCGACCGACTCCGTCAGCCAGAAGACGTGACCGCCCCCCGCCAGGATGCGGTTGGTGACGACCGCGGCGTCGTTGGGTGCGTGGCCGAGCAGGAAGCCCGCCGCCCCGTCGGCGTCCGTGACCCGTCCCGGGCGCGGATCGGCGAGGCCCTCCACCGGCTCGAAGGGCCCCTCGAAGGCCTCGAGCACGCGGTCGAAGACCACGCCCATCTGGTAGGCGAGGGTGTACCCGGCGTTGTCGTACGGCGGGACCGGCGGCCCGCCCTCGTACTCGAAGTCGTCGGGGTGGTCCTGGGGTTCGAACATGTCCAGCACGTGCGGGCCGTACGCCTGGGCGGTCATCACCACGAACGAGCCGGCCGGGTAGACCCTCCCGGCGGACGTGCCGGACCGGCCGGCGACCGCCTGGCCCCGCCCGCCGTCCCCATCCCCCTCTCCCGCGGCCGCGACGTCCCCGTCCCCCACCGTGAAGTCGTCCGTCGCCCGCAGCACCCGCACCCCGTTCTTGATGAGCGCGTTGACGAAGCGGGTGGCCGTGGGGAAGTCGGCCTGGTCCGCGGGGATGACGTAGCCGCGAGGGTCCCGGTCCTCGGGTCGCCGCAGCTCGTCGTAGTATCCGGCCGGGACGCCGAGGGAGAAATAGCCCGCCAGCGCGCCGGTCTGGGGGCCCACGAAACGCTCCGCGTCGCCGTTCTCCTCCAGGATCCCCTCGAGGCGCGCCATCACGCGCGGCGTGACCGTCCACGAGTCGCGGCTGCCCCGGTCGATGGCGGCGCGAGCGGCGCGCCAGAGGTTCATCAGCAGCCGACCGCGGTTCCGCGACGCGTAGTCGAGCACCGCCATGTTGGCCGTCACCGAGTAGTCGATCGACTGGCGGAAGTGCCACGTCTGCGGCGCGATGGGGTCGAGGTAGTCGCCGTCCGGGAGCGTCCGGCTGGGCACGAACGGCACTTCGATGGGCGTCGGATTGCCCTGCGTCTCGGTCAGCAGCCCGATGATGTTGTGGAAGTACGCCGTCGTGCGTAGACCGCCGTTCCACCACGTGCTGAACGGCCCGCCCTCGCGCATGGTCACGCCCGGCTTGTCCTCGGCCAGGAAGCGCGACTGCATGGCCATCCCCACCTCCTCGAGCCCCGACAGCACGAGCGGGTCGACGTTGTAGTTGGCGGGATATCGGAACGGCGGCGCCCACATGATGGCGCCCGCCGGCCCCACCTGGTGGTGGTTGTAGAGGATCTGGGGCATCCACTCGATGTAGAGCACCCGCGCCATGTTCTCGGTCTCGGGCTGGGAGACCATGTAGCTGTCGCGGTTGTTGTCGTGCCCCGCGTACTTCTGGTAGAGCCGGGGCACGCCTCCCGTGGAGCGCTCCTCGGGGACGGGGTTCCGCATGTACCAGTCGCTGACCAGCTCCATGCCGTCGGGGTTGGCGTGGACGAACAGGATCACCACGTCGTCCAGGATCCGCAGCACCTCCGGGTCGTTGCGGCTCACCATCTGCCAGCTCGTCTCGATGAGCTGGTGGGCCCCCAGGACCTCGGTGGCGTGGAGGCCTCCGTCGATCCAGACGACCGCCTTCCCCTCGTCGGCGAGGGCCCGGGCGGCCTCCTCGGTGGTCGGCTGGCCCAGCGCCAGGTCGTGGGAGATCGTCCGGAGCCCCTCGAGCCGAGCGAGGTTCTCCGGCGACGTCACGACGGCCATGAGCTGGGTGCGACCCTCGGCGGTGGTACCGATCTCGTGGAGCATCATCCGCTCGGACTCTTCCGCGAGCTTCCGCCAATACGCCTCGAATTGCGTGTAGTCGGCCAGGTGGTAGTCGGCGCCGATCTCGAAGCCGAAGTGCTCGACGGGAGCGGTGAGGTCGGCGGTGGTGGGTGGCGCCTGGGCGGCCGCGGGCATGGCGGTCCCCGGGGTGACGGTGGCCGCGGTGGCGACGGCGGCGGCCAGGGGGAGGGCGGCGAGAGTCCGGGGGATGCGGGAGAGCGGCGTCATGCTTCTGCCTCGGAGGCGGCGGGCTCGTGGATCGGGACGAGTGCCGAACGGTGGATCGGGGGGCCGGCGCGCGCAAGCGCCGGTGGAGGAGCGCCGGAGGGGCAGCCTCGCGGACGCCCCGGCTTCCCGGCTCCCTGGCCATCGCCGGTCGCGCCTGAAGTCCCCCTTCAGCCGTGGCCAATCCCCGCGGCGCGAGCTATCCTGCGACGGCGCGCGGTCGCCAGGTCCGGACCACGCCGCGTCTCGCGTCCAGGCGGACCTCCAGGGGCCCACCCCGGGGGGCCACCCCGGGGCGCGCAGCGTGGCACGGGGCCGAACCCTTCGCCGCGCCGGCGCAGCCCCCGTACACGGAGATTCCGACTCGATGAAGCCACCACGTTCCAGCGATCCGTCGCCTCGCCTCCGGTCCACGGCCGCGCGGGCCGTCCTGGCCGCCGCGCTGCTCGCCGGTTGTGCTCCGCCCGACGCGACGGAGCCCGACGGCATTCGCGTGGCCGTCGAACAGTTCACGCTGCCCAATGGCCTCCAGGTCGTGCTGCATCGCGACACGACCTCGCCCATCATCGCGACCAACATCTGGTACCACGTTGGTTCGGCCAACGAGCGCCCCGGGCGGACGGGCTTCGCGCACCTCTTCGAGCACATCATGTTCGAGGGTTCGAAGAACGTGCCCGAGGGCAAGATCGACGAGTGGTTCGAAGAAGTCGGCGGCGGGCCGAACGGCTCGACCTCGAACGATCGCACGAACTACTTTCAGACGTTCTCGTCGAACGCCCTCGACATGGCGCTGTTCATCGAGTCCGACCGCATGGGTTGGCTGCTCGATGCCATGTCGCCCGCGAGCGTGGACGGTCAGCGCGACGTCGTGAAGAACGAGCGGCGACAGAGCTACGACAACCGGCCGTACGGGCTGGCCTCCCAGATCCTGGGCGAGCGGCTCTTCCCCGAGGACCACCCGTACCACTGGCCCGTGATCGGCTACATGGACGACCTGAGCGCGGCCGGGTACGAGGACGTGGTCGACTTCTTCCGCACGTACTACACGCCGAACAACGCCAGCCTGGTCGTGGCGGGGGACATCGATGCGGTCGAGGCGCGCCGGCTGGTCGAGAAGTGGTTCGGCGAGATCCCCCGCGGGCCCGAGGTGCCGCCGCTCGAGCCGTCGGCCCCCCGGCACACCGAGCCGGATCACGTGCTCCTGGAGGACCGTGTCCAGCTCCCGCGCATCGTGATGACCTGGGTGACGCCGGCCGCGTACGCGGACGACGAAGCCGAGCTGCTGGCCTTCGGGCGGATCCTGGGCGACGGCAAGAACTCGCGGCTCTTCAAGCGGCTCGTCTACGACATGCAGATCGCGGACGACGTCTCGGCGTTCCAGAGCTCGGGTCGGCTGGCCTCGCAGTTCCGGATCTCGGCGACCGCCCGGACCGGGCACGACCTGGCCGAACTCGAGCGCGTCATCCTCGAGGAGCTGGAGGCCCTGCGCTCCACGCCGCCGGAGAGCGGCGAGCTGACGCGCGTGATGAACCAGATGGAGGTGGGCTTCTACGAGCGGCTCGAGCGCGTCGACGCGAAGGCGAACCAGTTGAACGAGTACCTGTTCCTCACCGGCGACGCGGACTACTTCCAGCAGGACCTGGATCGTATTCTCGCCCTCACGCCGGAAGGCGTGACCGCCGCAGCGGAGCGCCACCTGGATCCGAACGCGCGCAACGTGCTGAGCATCGTGCCCCAGGGGCGGCTCGAGCTGGCCGTACCCGGGAGCGAGCTGATCGCGCGCGACAACCTCGCGCAGAGCCCGCGCGCCCGCTGAGGAGAACTGCCATCATGCGTCGATCCAACCGATCCGCCGGCCTCGCCCGGGCCGCACGCAGCGCGGTCCTCACCCTCGCCGCCACCGCAACCGCCGTCACGGCCCAGTCGCCCGACCGCAGCGTGCGCCCGCCGCTCGGTCCGGTGCCGGACGTCGACCTGCCCGCCGCGAGTCGCGCCACGCTCGACAACGGACTCGGGCTCGTCACCGTGCCGAAGCACGGCGTGCCCCTCGTGCAGGTGAACCTCCAGGTGCGTGCGGGTCACGTCTTCGACCCCGGCGACCGGCCCGGGCTCGCGGCCCTCACGGCCGACATGATGGACGAAGGCGCCGCCGGCCGCTCCGCCCTCGAGATCGCCGACGCGTTCGAACGGCTCGGTGCCAGGTTCTCCATCGCCGCGCGGCGACACACGGCGAACGTGTCGTTGCGCGTGCCGGTCCGTCGGCTCGACGCCGCGCTGGCGCTGGTCGCCGACGTGGTGCTGCGTCCGGACTTTCCCGCCGAGGAGCTCCAGCGCAAGCGCGACGAGCGGCTGACCGCGCTGATCCGGCGGCACGACGAGCCGAACGCGATCGCCAACGTGCTCTTCGCTCGCACGCTCTTCGGCGCGGATCACCCCTACGGCCGGGACGGTACCGGCGACGAGGGGAGCCTGCGGGCCCTGACCGTGGCCGATCTCCGCGCATTCCACGAGGCGCGCTTCGTGCCCTCGAACGCCACCGTCATCGTCGCCGGTGACATCGACGCCGAGGACGCTCGGCGCCACGTCGAGAGCGCCTTCGGTGCGTGGTCGGGCGACGCGGCGCCGGCCGCCGAGCTGTCCGCCCCTCCCCAGGTGCCGGGGTGTACGGTGTACCTCGTCGACAAGCCCGGTTCCGTGCAGTCCGTGATCGCCATCGGCAGGATCGGCGTGGCGCGTGGCGACCCGGACTACTACGCCCTCGAGGTCATGAACACGATCCTGGGCGGTTCCTTCACGTCGAGGCTGAACCAGAATCTTCGCGAGGACAAGGGCTACACGTACGGGGCACGCTCGTCCTTCGACTTCGGTCTCGTCCCGGGCGCGTTCCGCGCCGGCGCCGCCGTGCAGACGCAGTCGACCGGACCCGCGCTCGCCGAGTTCATCAAGGAGCTCGAGGGCATGCGTTCGGACATTCCCGACGAGGAGGTCCACCGAGCGCGCAACAATCTGGCCATGGGCTTCCTGCAGGACTTCCAGTCCGTGGCCCAGGTCGCGGGTCAGGTGGGCGAGCTCGTCGAGTACGACCTGCCCGACGGTTGGCTCGAGGCGTACGTGGGCCGCGTCCTCGCGGTCGAAGGCGACGACGTGCGACGCGTCGCCCGGGAGCACATCGATCCAGCCAACCTCGTCATCGTCGTGGTCGGTGACCGCGGCCGCGTCGAAGCGCAGATCCGCGCGCTCGATCTGGGCGAGGTGCACGTGCTGACCGTGACCGACGTGCTCGGTGCCGTCCCGGACATGGACCGTCCCTCGGGTTGACCCCCGCCTACGGCCGCCGAGCGTCCAGCCGGACCAGGCGCGTTCCCGGGGCGGCGCGGCGAGCCGCGCTCACCCCCCGGGGGTCCGAGCGGGGTGGACGGCGCGCCTCACCCGGACCCACCCCGGCGGAGGGCGACGTCCCCGTTGTCGGTTCGGATACGGAGGAGAGGGCCGCCCGCGCCCACGCGGGCCCGAAGGACCGACCCCGCTCCGGCCGACTCCCGGGCGTCCCCGGACCCCGACGATGGCCCCAGCAGGAAGTCGCTCACGATGCTCCCGTTGTCGGTCTGGAGGAAGAGGTCCAGGCCGGGAAGACCGGGAAAGCTCACGGACACGGAGTCGTTGCTGGTGATGAACGACAGGGGTCCACGCCCGGGAAGCTCACCGAACGACGCCGTCAGCGGACCGTTCGAGGTGGCGGCCATGACGGGCCCCCGGAGCCCCGAGAGGTAGATGCCGGCGTTCGAGTTCTCCGCCGTCACCGCCCCGTGGACCTCCCTCACCCGGATCGGGCTCCCGTTGGAGCTTCGGAGGACGGCGTCGAACCGGTGGGGGATCCGGATCTCGACCTCGAGGAGGGCCTGATTGCCGGGTGCCACGATGCGTACCTCCGAGCCGACCACCCGAGGCGACGGAAGGGGCACGATGCGGCCGCTGGCGTTGCGGATCGCGACCCGGACGGAATCGGCGTCCCATCCCGCCACGTCGAGGGTCGCGTAGGGGATGTCCACCACGAGACGTCCCTCCGACCCCGTCCACCGGCGACCCCACGCTCCGGTCGCCTGACCCCGGGCCGGAAGGGCGTCGAGGCTCAGCAGGGCGAGCGCCACGCAGGCCAATCCCACTCTGCGCACGGGACTACAGCTCCGACAGGATGAGGCTCGCCCGGGCTCGGACGGTGGCCGACCCGTCCTCCCTGGCCAGCCTCTCGGCGGCTTGCTGGACTCCCACGATCCCCTTCCTCGCAGCCAGGTCCAGAATGTCGATCCGGAGGGGAGGCATGGGTTCGTTCTCCAGGACGTCGAGGAGCCGCGGATCGCCCGGGTGGGAGCTCCGCGCGAGAGCGTCGAGGATGGCCAGGCGGACGTTGGGGTTGGGCTCCCGCTCCAGGAGATCCAGGAGCCTGCCCGCGTCGCCTCGCCGTCCGGCCTCCTGTACCACCGCGAACCTCTCCAACGGAGACATCGAAGCCACCTCCACTCCCCCCCGAGAGGGTCCGACGGACTCGTCGGTGCCTGGCCACGATCCGAAGACGACGCCCCCGGCGACGACCGCGACGACGGCGGCCGCCGCCGCGAGCCAGGGGCCGCGAGCGAGCGCGCGCCGCCCCCAAGCCGATCGGAGGGGGGCGGTCCCTTCCCCGCTGGAGCGAGCCGTCGCCCGGCGCAGGAGCTCACCGACTTCCTCCTCCTCCAGGGAGGGTACGGGCGCGTCGGCGTACCTCCCCTCCACCTCCCGGACCGCCGCCGCCACGACCCGGCACGCCGGGCAGGACTCCAGGTGCTCCCGGGCGACGACCTCCTCGGAAGCGGGGAGCTCTCCCGCCGCCAGGAGAAGGGTCTGGCCGGTCTCCGGACACGTCCTCTGCTCATCCGTCATGGTGCTCCAGAGCCTCCCTCAGCTGGCGAACCGCATGGTGCATGTGGCTCAACGCCGTTCCCAGGGGGATTCCCATCTCCCCGGCGATCTCCCGGAACGTCAGGTCCGTGTGCTGGCGCAACAGGAAGACGTTCCGCCGCTCCGGTGGCAGCCCTTCCAGAGCCTCCCGCAGGTCCTCGATGAACTCCCCGGCCGCCACCTCGTCCAGGGGGCCGGGGTCCGGATGGGCCAGGATCTCCTCCGACCCGAGGGGCTCGACCTTCCGCCGGGACCGGAGGGCGTCGAGGGCCACGTTCCGGGCGATCGCGAACAACCATCCCGAGAACCTCCCCGCGTGCTCGTAGCCCGGCAGCGCACGCCACGCCCGGATCCACGTCTCCTGCAGGAGGTCCCGGGCCTCGTCGTATCGGCCCGTCATTCGCACCAGGTACGCGTGGAGATCCTGGGCGCCGGGCCGGACCAGGCGCCCGAAGGCCTCCTCGTCGCCGTCCTTCGCCCGTCGGACGAGCCGGGACTCCGGGTCGTCCCCGGCCATCAAGCGGCCACCGCGAAGACCGGTCCCGTCATTGCTCCGTCCGACTTCCCCACACGGCTCGGAGAGCGTCCGACACGATCTGCTCCGGTTCCAGGTCGGAACGGTTGGCCAGGAAGGCCGCCGAGATCCCCTCGACGGGAACGATGGCCAGGACTCCGTCGAACCCCCCCCGGTTCCCATCGTGCCAGTACACCGTGTGCCCGTCCAGCCGGGACACGAACCATCCATCCAGGTATCCCACGAGATCCCCGATCACGTCGCCCAGGCCCTCGGACGGGACGGGCACCGGCGCCCTCCCCGGCGTGGGCCCCAGCTCGTCGAGCCGCGCCTCCCCCCAACGCGCCAGGTCCGCTGCGCTCATGTACACCCCCCCGGCCCCGGTCGTGGCGAAGGCGAGGCTCACCCGGGGAGCCGGACCGGGAAGGTCCAGCGTCTCGTACGAGCTCAACCGGAAGCTCCCCGCGTCGGGAACGTACCCCTCCGCCGTCCCGGCGGGCGGCGGCTCGTCCCCGTCGTCGACCCACAGGCTGGACAGGCGCAGGGGAGCGGCGTCCTCCTCCAGGAGCGTGCGGCTCAGGGGCCGCCCGGTCACGCGGCGCACGAGCTCGGCCAGCAGTACGTAGTGGCTGTTGCTGTACGCGAAGCGCCCTGGCGGAGGCCCGACCGCGGTCCCGTGGTTGGCCAGCGTGTCCACCACGCCCCGGTCGTCCAGCCTGCGGAGCCGCGGCCAGTCGATCCACTGGAAGTAGTCCGGGACCCCGGCCGTGTGGTTCAGCAGCTGGGACACCGTGACCCCGTCGAGGAACGGAAGCTCCTCGAAGACCCCGCCCAGGTCGGCGCACGGATCGAGGACCCCACGGTCCACGAGGTCCCGCACGACCGTCGCGGTCAGAGGCTTGGCGATGGAGGCGATGTAGAACGGCGTCGTGGCTTCGAGGGAGTCGGACCCCTCCAGGCTCCGGAGGCCTCGAGCCTCCGTCACCAGCGGGCGACCCCACCGGCGCACGACCAGCACGCCCCCGGGCTGTCCCTCCCCCACTCGTCCCCGCCACCACGGACCGGCGCCTTCCGGGAGACCAGGCTCCGACCCGGGCCCGGGCTGCAGGGTCCCGGCCGGCTGCTCCCGGCGGCCCCGGCAGTACCCGCCGAAGGCGGGCTCATCGGCCCAGGCGATCCAGTCACACACGAGCCAACGGTGGACCGCCATGCCTCCGGAGTCGTTCGTCAGGACCACGATCCCGTCTCCCGTCCCGGGGACCCACCAGGCGGCCGCGGCCCAGCCCGTGTTCTGCCCGTTGTGTCCCGCCGCGAAACGCCCGTCCGGCAGAGGCCAGAGATCGTGGCCCAGCCCGTAGCGCGTTCCGTAGGCCCGATCGGTGGCGGGAGCGGGTCGGACCATGATCCGTGCCAGGGACGGGTCGAAGAGGGGTGAGGGGGGGAGGGCGTCCGCCCCCGGAGACGTCGACCGGAGCGCCGAGACGACGAAGCGGGCCAGGTCGTCGACGGTCGTGTAGAGGCCGGCGGCCGCCAGTCCCGGCCACTGCAGGTCGGGGGCGGGGTGCCCGTCCTCGTACGCCTGGGCCAGGCCGGCCCGGGAAGCATCCGCCGGCCTCCCGAAACGGGAGTCCCGCATGCCCAGAGGGTCCAGGACCTCCTCCTTCATGAAGTCCGGGAAGGGCTTCCCGGAGACCTCCTCGATGAGCAGCTGGAGGAGCAGGTAGCCACCCCCCGAGTAGCTCCATTCCGTCCCCGGCTCCCGGTCCAGGCTCAGGGCGTGATCGGGCTCCTGGAGTGCCCGGAGGGTGGGGATCGGCGGCTGGTCGGCCGGCCTCGAGGGGACCGCCGACATGGAGATGCCCGCAGTATGGGCGAGCAGGCGACCCACCGTGACGCCGGCCACGTCGAACGGCCCGTCCGGGATGCGCCAGCCTCCCAGGTACTGCCACACGGGCACGTCCAGGCGGACCTGCCCCCGCTCCACCAGCCTCATGACGCCCCACGCGGTCAGGGGCTTGGCGATTGAACCCACGTTGAAGAGGGTCCCCGGGCGGACGGGGGTGGCCGTGGAGACACGGGCTTCTCCCCACGTCCCGGTGAACGCCACGCGACCGTCGCGTATCACGGCCACCGCCACTCCGGGAACGCCGCTCTTCTCGAGAAGACGAGGTGCGAGGACGTCGAAGTGGCGCCGCAGGTCCTCGGGGTGATTGCGGTCGGCCCCCGGCACCTCCCCGGCAGCAGGGCCCGCCAAGGAGGGAGGAGGGCTCTTCCACGCAGCTCCGGTCGGCCGGGCGAGGGCTGCCACGAGGACGATAGGGAAGAGAGCGATCGAGCGTCGCGCCGAGCTCATACGGGGCCCCGGAGAGTGGAGGAAGAG
>JASFUL010000028.1:0-21501 GCA_050050315.1 Gemmatimonadota bacterium | reverse complement strand
CGAACGTGCCGGCCGTCGCGGCCGCCGTGCCCACGGGCATCGCCACGCTCGACCCGATGGAGTACCGCAATCCGGATCACCTTCCTCCCGGCGGCGTGCTGGTGGTGGGGGCCTCCGCCACGGGGATCCAGATCGCCGACGAGGTCCACCGCTCGGGCCGCCCGGTCACCCTCTCGGTGGGGGAGCACGTGAGGGTGCCGCGCCTCTACCGGGGGCAGGACATCCAGTGGTGGATGGAAACGACGGGTATCCTGGACGAGCGCATCGAGGAGATGGACAACCCCATCCGGGCCCGGAGCCTACCATCGCTCCAGCTGGCGGGCTCCCCCGAGCGGCGGGCGCTCGACCTGAACGTGCTCACCGACGCGGGCGTGAGGCTCGTGGGCCGGCTGGCGGGGATCCGCGGTAGCCAGGCCCAGTTCTCCGGGTCGCTGAAGAACCAGTGCAGCCTCGCGGACCTCAAGATGAACCGTCTGCTCGACCGGATCGACGAGTGGGTGGAGGGGGCGGGCCTCGCGGGTGAGGTGCCCCCGGCCCATCGCTTCGAGCCGACGCGCCTCGAGACCTCGCCTCCGCTGGGACTGGACCTGGCGAGCGGGGAGATCCGCACCATCGTGTGGGCGACGGGGTTCCGCCCGGACTACTCCTGGCTCCACGTCCCCGTCCTCGATCCCAAGGGCCGCATCCGACACGACCGGGGCATCGTGGAGGCCCCGGGCCTCTACGTGACGGGGATCCCCTTCCTCCGGCGCCGCAAGTCGAGCCTCATCGACGGGGCGGGCCAGGACGCGAGGGAGTTGAGCGAGCACCTGGCCGGCTTCCTGGCCGGCTCACACTCGGCGATCCCCGCCTGACCCCGACCGGGCCTGGAGCCACGAGAACCGATGCACGATACCGGAATGTCCATCAGCCGCCGTCACTACGACGTGGTGATCGCCGGAGCGAGGTGCGCGGGTGCCTCCACCGCCATGCTCCTCGCCCGCCGGGGGCTCAGGGTCCTGGCCGTCGATCCGGTGGAGAGCGGACGCGACACGCTTTCGACCCACGCCCTGATGCGGGGCGCCGTGCTCCAGCTGCACCGCTGGGGTCTCCTCGACGCCGTCCGCTCGGCGGGCACGCCTGCGATCCGGACGACGTCGTTCCACTACGGGGACGAGACGATCACGATCCCGATCAAGCCCAGGGACGGGATGGACGCTCTGTACGCGCCCCGCCGCACGGTGCTGGACCCGCTGCTCGTGGAAGGCGCGCGGGCGGCGGGAGCGGAGGTGGTCCACGGTCACGGTGTGGTCGACCTCCTCCGTGATCCCGACGGGAGGGTGCACGGAGCCACCGTGGCCGATCGGGAGCGGCGAACCCTGGACGTGTCCGCCGACCTGGTCGTGGGGGCCGACGGCGTGCGCTCCCGGGTCGCGCGCATCCTGGACGTGGACGTCGACTACGCCACCCCCAACGCGGGAGCGACGGTCTACGGATACTGGCGGGGGATCGGGCTCGAGGGAAACCACTGGTTCTACGACGTCGGAGCCGGCGTGGGCGCGATCCCGACGAACGGGGGGGCGACGTGCGTGTTCGCCGGTTTCCCCCGAGAGCGGTTCGCCCGGTCCGGCGGCGCCGGCCTGGAAGCGCTCATGCGCGAGGTGCTCGAGGGCGTGTCGCCGGATCTGGCCGCCCGGGTCGAAGGGGCGGAGCGCCAGGGGAAGCTGAGAGGGTTCGCGGGAATCGCCGGGTTCCTGCGGCGGTCCACCGGTCCGGGATGGGCCCTCGTGGGCGACGCCGGGTACTTCCGCGACCCCATCACCGCGCACGGGATCACCGACGCGCTCCGGGACGCCGAGGCGCTCGCTCGCGCCGTCACCGAGGGCGACGGGAACCTCGCGCGCTACCAGGACGAGAGGGATGAGCTCGTGCGCGACCTTCTCGACATCACCGATCGCATCTCGACCTACGACTGGACGCTGGACGAGGTGAAGGGGCTGCACCTGGACCTGAGCCGGGAGATGAAGGCCGAGGTGGAGTGGATGAGGAGGTGGGACGAGGGGGCGCGTGCGTCGGCTCCCCTCGAGTCACTCCCGCAGCCGGCGTAGCGCCTCCCGCGAGCCGAGGAGAACGAGGCGGTCGTCGGGCCGGAGCACCGTGTCCGGCTCTGGCACGACGTCGACCCGCTCCGAGCGGCCGTCCTCCTGCCTGCGCACGAGCAGCACGTGGACCCCGTGGCGTCCTCGGACCTCCAGCTCCTGGAGGGAGCGTCCGCACAGCTCGGCCGGCGCGTCGATCTCGGCCATCAGGTGATCCTCGCCCAGCACCATCTCCGAGGCTTGGGCGTCCCGCAGGCTGTTGCCGATTCCTGCCGCCATGTCCCGCTTGACCAGCTCCCGGTCGTAGGCGTTCAGGACCTGCCGTCGCGTGACGACGCCGACGAGACGGCCGTCCCCGTCGACCACCGGGAGCTCGCCGGGAAGGTCCCGGGCGAAGGCACGGAGCACCGTGTCGAGCCGCTCGTCGGGGGCCACGTGTCGAACCTCCCGGGTGAGGTCGCCCGCCAGCACGACCTGGCCGAGGGCATCCGCGTACCTGAGAGCACCCTGGAGGTCACGCAGGGGGATCACCCCTCTCAAGCGTCCGTCCCCGTCCACGACGTAGAAGGCGTCGTGGCGCACGTCGGGGAGGGCCTCGAGGAGCTCGGTCAGGTGCCGCTCCTCCGCCACCCGGGTGACGTCCCGGTCCATGGTCTCGTCGGCCCGTACGCCGCGCAGGATGTTCAGCTCGTGGCCGCGGAAGATGTCGATGCCGCGGCGGCGTAGCTTCTCGGTGTAGATCGAGGTCCGGCGGACCCGCGAGAAGACGACCGTGGCGATGATGCACGAAGCCATGAGGGGGAGGATCAGCGAGTAGTCGCCGGTGAGCTCGAAGATGATGAGGATGGAGGTGATGGGCGCCTGCGTCGTCGCGCCCACGACGGCGCCCATGCCCACCAGCGCGTACGCGCCCGACCCGGCCGTGACGGCGGGGAACCACCGGTGCGCGAGACCGCCCACGAGGCTGCCGCTCATGGCGCCCAGGAAGAGGGAGGGAGCGAACACGCCCCCGGAGCCTCCCGAGCCGAGGGTCACGCTGGTGGCCACGAGCTTCGCCACGATGAGGAGCGTGACGAGCCCGAGGCCGAGCTGCCCCATGAGGGCCGCGCTCGTCGCCTCGTACCCCACGCCCAGGACTTCGGGGAGGAAGACGCCCATGGCTCCGACGAAGACCCCTCCCACCACGGGAAGCGCCCAGCGCGGGAACGGGAGCGCCTCGATGCGATCCTCCAGACCGTAGACGAGCCCGGTGAACGCCAGGGCGACGCCGCTGGCCAGGAAGCCCAGCACGACGTAGGCTCCGAGCTCCCAGATCGAGACCATCTCGTGCGGAGGCACGACGAAGGCCGGGAAGTCGCCCAGGTAGTACCGGGACACCGCCGTGGCGAGGACCGACGAGATCACGATGGGGCTGAACTCGGAGACCCCGAACTCGCCGAGGATCACCTCGAGCGGGAAGAGCGCCCCGGCGACCGGGGCGTTGAAAGTGGCCGCGATTCCGGCCGCCGCGCCGCACCCCACGAGGGTGCGGAGCTGGGTCCTGCCGATCTTCAACCACTGGCCGAGGGTCGAGCCGATCGCCGACCCGATCTGCACGATCGGACCCTCCCGGCCGACGGAGCCGCCCGTCCCGATCGTGAGGGCCGAGGCGACCGCCTTGATGGCCACGAGGCGCGGGCGGATGACCCCCGAGCGCAGGGCCACGGCCTCCATGACCTCGGGGACGCCGTGGCCCCGGGCTTCCCGGGCGAAGAACCACGTGAGCGGTCCGACGACGAGAGCGCCCAGCACCGGGATCACCAGGATCCACCACCACGGGTGCGCCCGGACGAGGTCCAGCGTGTACGTCCAGTCGCCCCACGCGACGCGCTGCACGCCCCGGATGAGCAGGCGGAAGCCCACGGCGCCCAGCCCGCCGAGGAGCCCGATCAGGGCCGCGAGGACCAGCATGAGGGCGTGGTCGCCGTGCCGCGCTCGCTGCAGCCAGTCGATCATCGGTCGCGTCGTCTCCCTCCTCCGTGGGTCCGGGCTTCGGGCTACCCCGGGGCGCATCGCGTGAGCCCCCGGCCCCCCGCCCCCCGCCCCGGTTGGGCTGCGGGGAACGGGGCGGAGCCGGCTCCGGAGGTGGAGGAACGCCGGGTGATCGCCAGCGGGATGTCGGAACGGACGGTGGGTGGCCCGGCGGTCGCCGGGCCCCCGTCCTGTGGCGCTACCGGCCCTCCTCGCCCTACGTTGACGCCGGTCGTAGATTGACCTCGATTCGCTCGCCGCGGTGGGGTTCCGTCGCGGCCGGCAGGACATCGGCACCCTCGTGCCTCCGGCCCTCCGCGGGCCCCCTCGCACGGGAGGCGGAGGGTATTCCCCTCACGGATGTTCCTTCGGCCGCGGACATCCCCGACCGGGGGCGCGGCTCGCCGACAGGAGTCCCGGGCCGGTGGATCGAACCTCCTCCTCGAGCCCGAGGGGAGGTGCGGCTCGGTGCAGCCCGGGGCGTTCCGAAACACGACTAACCGCGTCGGTTGGAGACAGTGAATGGGGAAGTATACGCAGGCTGATCGCCCTCTGCGGATCGAGACCAAGCTGGGGCCGGACGCCTTGCTGCTCGAGGGGTTCGGCGGCGAAGAGGCCGTTTCCTCCCTCTTCCACTACCACCTCGATCTCCTCTCCGAGGATCCGTCGATCGACGCGGAGGGTCTGTTGCGCTCTCCCGTGACGGTGACCCTCGGGCTCCCGGACGGGGGGAAGCGCCCGATCCATGGCCTGGTCCGTCGGTTCGTGCAACGGGGGCAGCTCGAAGGGGTCGAGGGTGACACGCTCACGGCGTACCAGGCCGAGGTCGTTCCCTGGCCGTGGTTCATGTCCCTCTCCACCGACTGCAAGATCTTCCAGGATCTGACCGTTCTGGAGATCGTCGAGAAGGTCTTCCAGGACCAGGGCTGGTCCGACTTCCAGGTCAAGTGCGTGAAGACCTATCCCAAGCGCGAGTACTGCGTCCAGTACAGGGAGACGCACCTCGACTTCGTGTCGCGGCTGCTGGAGGAGGAGGGGATCTACTACTTCTTCGAGCACTCCGAGTCCAAGCACACGCTCTTGCTGGCGGACGACCCGAATGCGGTGAAGCCCTGTTCCCAGGCGGACGTCCGCCTGACCACGACGACGGGGTTCTGGGAGGGCCAGGACGTCGTGACGTCGTTGGAGCGGGAGCACGCCGCCCACGCCGGCAAGGTGACGCTGCGGGATTACGACTTCCTCAAGCCCTCGACTCTGCTCGAGAGCTCCCTGTCAGGCTCGGGAGAGGGGGAGCTCTACGACTACCCGGGCGTGTTCACGGAGCGTAGTGGGGGAGAGCGTCTGGCGCGCCTGCGAATGGAGGAGGAGGAGGGGCTGCACGAGGTCGTGCGGGGGGGCAGCACCTGTCGCGCCTTCAGCAGCGGCACCAGCTTCACGTTGAAGGAGCACTACCGGGGGGACGTCAACCAGGCCTACCATCTCCTCCGGGTGCGACAGCAAGCGTACCTGGGCGACTACCGGAGCGGCGGGGCCGACTTCGAGTACCAGAACGAGTTCGTCGCCATCCCGAAGAGCGTCCCCTTTCGACCTCCGCGCGCGACGCCCAGGCCGGTGGTGCGGGGCTCTCAGACCGCCGTGGTCGTCGGGAAGGAGGGCGAGGAGATCTGGGTGGACAAACACGGCCGTGTGAAGGTGAAGTTCCACTGGGATCGGAAACTCAACAGCTCCTGCTGGATTCGGGTCTCCACCACGTGGGCCGGCAAGAACTGGGGGTTCATCCAGATTCCCCGGATCGGCCAGGAGGTGATCGTCGACTTCCTCGAGGGCGATCCCGACAGGCCGATCATCACGGGCCGGGTCTACAACGCCGAACAGACCCCTCCGTACAAGCTTCCCGACGACCAGACCAAGAGCGGCGTGAAGTCACGCAGCTCGAAGAAGGGCGGCACGAGCGACTACAACGAGATCAGCTTCGAGGACCTGAAGGACAAGGAGCTCGTCCTCATCCACGCCCAGAAGGATCTCACGGTGGAGGTGGAGAACGACGAGCAGCGCGAGGTCGGACACGATCGCACCACGGTGGTGCAGAACGACGAGAAGAGGACCGTCAAGAAGGGCAAGGATGTGGTGGTCATCGAGAAGGGCCACCAGACCCTCGACGTGAAGGTGGGGAACCGGACGGTGACCCTGGACCAGGGTAACCTCACCACCAAGCTGAAGATGGGGAACATGGACACCAAGCTGGACATGGGGGACATGTCCACCCAGCTGAAGATGGGGAACATGTCCACCAAGCTGGACATGGGGAACCTGGACACCCAGCTGAAGATGGGAAACGTGACCACCAAGCTCAGTCTGGGGAAGGCGTCCGAGGAGGCGATGCAGTCGATCGAGTTCAAGGTCGGGGCGAGCAGCGTGAAGATCGACCAGACGGGCGTGACCATCAAAGGGATGATGATCAAGATCGAAGGCACGATCCAGACCGAGGTGAAGGGGATGATGACCAACGTCAAAGGGGATGCCATGCTGATGATGAAGGGCGGCATCACCATGATCAATTAGCCATGGATCAGACGGAAGCGAGACTCCGGTCCGGGAAGACGATTCGAGAGGTCTGCGACACGGCCGAGCTGACCGAGGAGGCGATCGCGCTGTTCGGCGGGGGGCGCGGCGGCCTGGAGTTCCTGAAGCTCCTGGTCGAGGCGGAGCACTACCCCGACGCCGTCCGCTTCCTGGCGCATGCGCTTCCCAAGCGGGAGGCGGTGTGGTGGGCCTGGACCTGCGCCCGCCAGGCGGCCGGCGAGGAGCCGCCCGAGGAGATCCAGGCATCTCTGGAGGCTACGCAACGCTGGATCGCCGAGCCGACCGACGAGCTTCGTCGCGCCGCGATGGAACGCGCCCAGGAGGCGGACGTGGGGACGGCGGCCGGGGCCGTGGGGCTGGCGGTGTTCCTCTGCGGGGAGTCCATCGCGCCCCCGGAAAGGGAAGCGGTGCCGCCGGCCGAGTCTCTCGCGGCCCGGGCGATCTCCGCCTCCATCATGCTGGCGGCCGTGTCCGAGGAGCCCGAGAGGGCCGGGGAGAAGTACCACGACTTCCTGCACCGTGGCGAGAGGGTCGCGGAGCGGGTCCAGATCTGGCACCCGCCGGAGGAACCCCATGAGTGACGGATTCGGCTTGCGCCGGAGGAGCGGATAGCGATGGGCATGCCTGCGGCGCGGGCCGGTGACATGCACGTCTGTCCCATGGTCACGGGGATCGTCCCCCACGTGGGGGGGCCCGTGCTTCCCCCGGGGTGTCCGACCGTGCTGATCGGGTCCATGCCCGCGGCGCGCGCCACGGACATGTGCGTGTGCGTCGGCCCGCCGGATGTGATCGCCATGGGGTCGCCCACCGTGCTGATCGGGTCCATGCCGGCGGCTCGCCTCACGAGCCTGACCGCCCACGGGGGGACCATCGTGGTCGGCCTGCCCACGGTGCTGATCGGACCGTAGCACGGGGAGCCACCCGGCCCGTGGCCGGGGAGGCGGCCTGATGGGCCCAACGGGACTCCCGGCGGGCTACCGGATGGCGTCCAAACTCCTGCGAACGCGGTCGTTGTCGGGGCTCAGCGCCAACGCGCGCTGATAGAAGCGTCGTGCCGCCGGGAGGTCGTTCCTCGCCACGGCGAGGTTCCCGAGGATCTCCCACCCGGGGGCGAAGTCCGGATAGTCCTCGACGTTCCGCTGATAGAAGACCCGTGCCGTCGCCGTGTCCCCTCGGGCCATCAGCTCCCGCGCGACGGCGTGGACGGAAGGCGCAGTGAAGTCGTACGCCCCGCCGCCGTAGTACCGCTCACGGAGCTCCTGGAACCGCGCTACCGCGGCCACGCCCCCCTCGGCCTGGTAGCGCTCGAGCACCGCCTCCTCCAGGGTCTGGGGCCTGGACCGCCCCTGATGGCACGTGTGGCACCACACGTTCACCCGCTCGGGGCCCGACGGCTCGATGCCCTGGAGCTCGCGGTTCACGAGACCGAGCATCCGGTACATGGCCCGGGCTCGTTCCTTGTTGGGCTTGGCGTCGGACACGAAGTCGTACGTGCTGAGGGGTGCGCCCTCCTCCCCCACGTGGCAGTGCGAGCACCGCACGCCCAGAGCGCGCGTGAAGCCCCGCATGACGGCGCTGAGGCGCTCCGCGGAGAAGTCCTCGGGAAGCACCTGGAGGTTCTCGCCTCTCTCCGGCCATGTCCACTGGGCGACCCCCGCATCGGGGACCGCCAGGAGCAACAACGACATCGCGATTCCGATCCTGGAGTAGCGCACGTCTTCTCCCTCCGAGCCGGGTGGGTCACCGCGGGGGATGTACGCGCGGGCGCCACGGACGCTTTCGTCGACCACGATGAACTCTCCCCGTGAGCCTCTTCTGATCGGGTTCGCGGGGAGGCCCGGATTCCTCCGCCGCTCGGTGGGCCCCGGATGGGCCCTCGTGGGCGACGCCGGGTACTTCCGCGACCCCATCACCGCCCACGGGATCACCGACGCCCTCCGCGACGCCGAGGCTCTCGCACGCGCGGTCGGCAACGGCGACGGAGCCATGGCCCGGTATCAGACCGCCCGGGACGACCTGGTCACCGGGCTGCTCGACCTCACCGACCGGATCTCGACGTTCGAGTGGAGCATGGAAGAGGTGAAGGGGGTGCACCTGGGCCTGCGCCGGGAAACCAAGATCGAGGTGGAGTGGATGAAGGGGTGGGACCCGTAGGGCTGCGGGGGTCGCGGCTCTCTCCCTACCCGCCGGACCACGGTCGAATCGAGGCTCCTCCGCACGCGCCTCCCCCCCTGACGATGCTGGCGTTCGCGTGACCCGGTCGGCTGCATGATCGCGATGGCGTCGCGTTTCACACCGTCCTTGCTCTGCGGTGAGACCCGTGCCTACTGTGGACGCATCCGCAATGCCCCCCCTTCCGCGTTGCCACCGGGGCAATGAGCCGTATCTGCAGGTGGCGCCCCAGGCGCCATGGCCGCTTCCTCCTCGGGGTCGCCGTTCTCTTCGGTTCGACGCCGGCCTTCGGGCTTCGTGCCCTCGAACCCCAGGTGAGGGCGGAGCAGACCGTCCGACTCCCGTCTTTCGTGGGCCGGACCGAGGCTGCGGCCGATTCGGCGTTGCGCGTGCTTCGCATCGAGCGGGTCGTCAAGCGCGACACGCTCGTCCCGGGCGCTTCACCCAACACGGTGGTGCGCCAGCAACCTCTGCCCCGGATCCCGGTGGTCCGTCCGGTGGAGGTCATCCTCTGGGTGGCGCGGTCACCGGTGCTCCCTCCGCCTTCCCGGTCGCCGCAGCTTCCCGACCGCCCCTCGTTCGACCCCCAGGTGCCGCGGCCCATCGTCGACACCGTACCCGACGTGCGGGGCTGGCGGGTGGCCCCGGCTCAGGAGCTGATGATCAGCATCGGTGTGAACGTCGCCGTCGACTACGTAGCCTCGGACCGTCCGGCGGGGATCGTCGTGCGCCAGATGCCGGATCCGGGGACGCCGGTGGAACCCGGCATGCCGGGGCGGCTGTTCGTGTCGGGAGGACCTCCCGGCCCCGATCCGTCGCGGGGAATCGAGGTGCCGCCAGTCGTGGGACGGCCGCGCGACGTGGCCCTCGAGCTGTTCGGCCAGGTCGGCCTTCCGGTCGTGTCTGTCCAGGAAGTGCCGGTCGATCGGTCGCGGGACGGCCTGGTGGTGGAGCAGGCACCGCCCGCCGGGCGCGTGGTCGAGCCCGGAACCCCCGGCCAGCTCTGGGTGGGTGTGTTCCGGCAGGCCCCGTCCGTCCCCACGACGCCGCTCGTCATGGGTCGTCCGCTGCAGGTTGCCCTGGACATGTTCCGAGAAGCGGGCATCGAGGTGCGTGGCGTCGGAGAAGTGGTCACGGACCGGAGCGCGCCCGGGACGGTGGTGGGGCAGCTCCCCGAACCGGGTGCCCCGGCGCCACGCGGGACCACCGGTCGGCTGGACGTGGCCGTCGCGCCGCCGCTGCCGCGCGCCCCGGACGTGGTCGGGCTCGACGTGCGCGAGGGCGCGAGGCGCTTCGCGGATGCAACGATCGAGGTGGAGGGGTACGAAAGGGTGCCGTCCGACGAGCCCGAGGGCACGGTCCTCCGGCAGCTCCCGCAGGCCGGGGCCGAGATCGGTCCCGGCACGACGGGTCGTCTCTGGGTGGCGGTGGCGCGCCCGGTCGCGCGGGTGCCGGACGTCGTGGGGCTCGATGTCGATCGAGGAATCCGGGTCCTCGCCCAGGCGGGAGTCGCGGTCGACCGGGTGGACTCCGTGGCGTCCCCGGAGCGACCGGGCACGATCCTCAGCCAGCGTCCGGAGCCGGGGTCGCCCGTCGAGGAGGAGGTCTCCGGTGCCCTCGAGGTCGCCGTGGAGGAGCCGCTCCCGGAGACGCCCGACGTGGTGGGGCTGTTCGAGGGCGAAGCCATCGCTCGCATGGCGGAGGCCGGAGTCGAGGTCCAGCGGGTCGACCCCGTCTCATCCGACGAGGCGGCCGGAAGGGTGATCGATCAGCTTCCGACCGCGGGAACACCCGTGACGCCCGGGACCTCCGGCGCGCTCTGGATCGCCGACGGCGTGCGGCGGACCGACGTGCCGGACGTGGTCGGGCGGCCCCTGGACGGGGCACAGGATACGCTTGCCGACCGCGGGCTCGCGGGTACCGTCGTCGGGGAGGTGGCTTCGGACGAGCCCGCCGGAACCGTCCTCCGCCAGTTCCCGGCCGCGGGGAGCCGGGTCGACGTCGGCGCGGGCGTGGACCTCGAGGTGTCCAGCGGTCCTCCGCCGCCCGAGGCGCTGGAGGTGCCTTCGGTGGTCGGGTTCACGCTGGGCGGCGCGCGTGGTGCGCTGGGCGCGGCCGGCTTCGCGCTGGGCGCGGTCGACTCGGTGGAATCCCGCACCCCGGAGGGCACCGTCATCGACCAGTCACCGCCCGCCGGCGCCGAGGCCCTGCCCGGGGCCCTCGTCCGGGTGCGCCTGTCGACCGGTCCCCCTTCCGCGCCCCCTCCAGTGGAGGTGCCGGACCTGGGCGAGCTGGCGTGGGACGAGGCGGAAGGTGCGCTCGAAGAACGGGGCCTCGTGGCGCTCAGCGAGGGGGACCTGACCGCGGATGCGCGAGTAGCGGACCAGTTCCCGACACCGGGTACGGTCGTGCCCGTCGGAACCTCGGTGCGGGTCACCCTCCAGGCCGCATCGACTCCCGGGCTCCCGCCCTGGTGGCCTGCGGGGGCCGCGCCGGTGGCCCTGCTGGGCCTGCTCCTCATTCTCCGCGTGGGAAGCCTGCGTCGCGGGAGGCGGCGGATCCGGCTCCCGGCCGAGCGCTCATCCCCCCAGCTTCGGGGTCCGTCCGCCGGGCCGGCGTCTCCGCCGGAACCGGCGCCTGCGGCCCCCACGCTGGACTACCGGGCACGGATGGGTCTGTCCTCGGGATCCGTCGATGCCAGACGGCCGCTCCTGCCGGCGATCGACGTCGGATTGCGCGCGAGGCCGGGCCCCCTGAGGGTCCGGCTCGAGGTCGCGGCCGGCCGCCCCCTGATTCCAGCACCGTGAGGAGACCATGGCGCAGGTGACGGACGGTTCGGAACCGAGCGCCCCCCCCACGGTCGGCGACCTGGTCGGATCGGCGCTGCAGGCGGAGCTCGAGGAGGATCTGCCGCCGGAGGAGGCCGAAGCCTGGGTCGGGGCCATCCGGGCGGCCCTCGAGGAAGCCCTGCCGCCCGGGACGGGTGGGGGTAGCGTCGGGCACGTCGTGGCGATGCTGAGGGAGGCCCTGGGTGTGCCGATCCCGGAGGTGCTGGTATCGGCCTGGCGGCGCTACGAGCCGTTTCGCAAGTACGTGGACCCCCGGGCATACCCGCCTGGCGTGGAGGCGGAGGTGCCGCTGGCGACCCACACGGCTCGATCGCTGCTCGAGCCCGAGGTGGAGGTCGTGGTCCAGGGTCGCACGCTGGCGCGGCTGCGCTTCGAGACCGAGGTGGCACTCACCCTGGACGGAGCGATGTTGCGCGTCCGGGACGGCCGGTTCCGGTCCGTCCGGCTCGGCGATTGCACGGTCGCGGGCGAGGTGAAATTCCGAGGCCACACCCTGGCCAGGACCGAGCCACACCGTGAATCACTGCCCGGCGAGCTCTCCTTCGGAGATCGGGGTGTACCGATCGATCCCTTCGGCGAGGACCCCTATGCGGCCCTCGCCGCCCCGGACGGCGAGACACCGGCCCAGGACGCCTGAGTCGATCACAGCCGCCACAGCGGGGAGTGTCCCGCGGGTGACTTGCGGGCTCCCCCCACCCCGTCCCCACGTTTGGCACACCCGTCGTCCCTTCCTCCGCCGTCGTTCCTCCCCCGGACCCCGATGGCCGCCGGCCCGAGGCGTCTCCTGCGGACGCCCCCTCTCGCCGCGCTGCTCCTCGCCGTGATCCGTCCCGTTGTCCTGGGGGCCCAGGCACCCATGTTCGAGATGCTCGACCAGCAGCAGGGCCTCGGCCCGGCCCCGGTCTGGGCGCTCGCGCAGGACAGCGTGGGCTTCGTCTGGATCGGAGCCGAGGGGGAGGATCTTCGAGCGCACGGCCTACCTGGCCTGCACGACCCAGACCAGCTGAGCCCGGGGGGGCGAGGCCCGGGGGTCGGAGCGATCCGTCTCCCGGGCTTCGCCCGACGTCACGGGTCCGGGCTCCCGTCCAGAGTCGGCGTCCTGAAGACCGGGAGGCGTCCGCGGGACCCGGGAAACGATCCACGGCCCGACCCGAGAGGGCGACCCGTCACCTCCTGAACATCCTGCGCTTCAGCTCGGTGCCGGATTCGAGTTGCCGGCGTCGGCGACGAACTTCCACCCGCCGGAAGGCTCCTTCTCCCACAGCGACATGTACTTCCCGTGGGCGACGGCGCCGTTGGGGAGCTCGAACTGATAGGGCCCCCAGGTGAAGGCCAGGTCCCCGGTGGAGGCCGCGATGCCCCCCATGGGCGTCCAGCTCAGCACGTAGCCCGCCGGAAGCGCGTAGATCTCGCCGATGACGTCGCGGCCGTAGCCGACGCCGCTTCCGTCGAGCAGGACCACCCCGTCCTTCTGGGCGTAGCGGTGGAAGGCGGGTCCCGTGCCTTCCGCTACGGAAGCGGCCGAGAAGGCGGCGTCGGCGGCCAGCACGCCGGCCAGCTCCTCGGCGGCGTCGCCGAGTGCGCCGCTCCGGACCCCGTTGTCCACCAGGTCGTGGTACCAGGGCGGCGGGGGCTCTCCCGGCCCGGGGCTGGCGTTGGGCAGGTAGCCCGCCAGCTCCCAGCCACCGGAGCCCATCACCCAGGCGGCGACGTACTTCCCGTAGACCACGCCCGGCGAGCCGGGCACGGTCATCTCGGTGTGGCCGAAGGTGACGCCGAAGTCCCCCGCGGCGGAGACGTCGGCCCGGAGGGGGTAGCGGGAGAGCGTCGTCCCTGCGGGATAGGTCGTGGCCAGCCAGCCCTCTATGGCCGCCGCCCCAACGACCGCGTCGGTCCCCGGCGGCAGGTAGACCGCCGCCGCTGCGAGGAAGGACGCGAAGCCCGCCGCGAAGTCCCCGGCCGAGGCCGCGTCCGCCTGGGCGGCGTCGGCCTCCAGGAGGAGGACCCGGTCACGCTGGATGTCCGCCCGCCAAGCGCTCCCCATGCTCGTCTCCGCCAGGGCGGAAGGTGCCACGGGCACGCCGCCGTCGCCGCACGCCATGAGCGCCCAGGCGGTGGAGAGCACTGCGGTGGTCGTTCGTCTCTTCATGATTGCCTCCGTCGAGACGGGTGTGAGTGTGAGTCCACGGTGCGGCCTTCTCTCGCAGGCTCCCAGGCTCGCGGGATATGGAGCGGATGGGGAGGGTGGGGGGCGCATGGGCGCGCCCGGCGCTGGTACACTGCGGCCACCGGCTCAGCGCCGTGGCCCCATCCGTTCACACCGCCGGGGTGCTCTTGGGCACGGTCCTCCGACGCCCACCCCAGCGCGGGTGGCGAGCATCCCACCGGGGCACCCATCTTGGAGTCGAAACCGGGGGGAACGGGAGCATGGCCGAGAGACCGATCACCGTGCTGGTCGCCGACGATGAGCCGCTGGCCCGTCGTCGTCTCGTGCGGCTGCTGGCCGACGTGGGGGACGTTCACGTCGCTGCCCAGTGCGGGAGCGGCGACGAAGTGGTCGCCGCCCTGCGAGAGCACGGGCCCGATGCCGTCTTCCTCGACGTGCGGATGCCGGGTCTCAATGGCTTCGAAGCCCTGGCGGAGATCGATCCCGGCCAGCTTCCCCACGTGGTCTTCGTCACCGCGTACGACGAGTACGCGGTGCGGGCGTTCGACGTGGAGGCCGTGGACTACGTGCTGAAGCCCGTAACGGCGGAGCGTCTGGCGGAGGCCCTCCGGCGGCTGCGCGCGCGCCTGGAGGCCAGGTCCCCCGCAGGAGAGAGTGGCGAGGTGCTGGCCCTGCTTACGGAGCTGGCGCGGGAGCGGGAGGGTGGGCCCAGCGACGGTGGGGAGGGTGGACCGGCCGGCTCCCGGGGGGCGGCCGGGAAGGCCGGGAGCGCGCGGCACCTCCTCCTGAAGGACGGATTCGACGCCACCCTCGTCCCCGTGGAGGACGTGGACTGGATCGAAGCCGACGGCAACCACGTCCGGGTCCACACCCGGGCGGGGGCCCACCTGGCCCGACGCACCCTTTCGGGGCTCGAGGAGATCCTCGACGCAAGGCGCTTCGTGCGCATCCACCGCTCGGCCATCGTCAACCTCGACCGTGTGGCCCGTCTGACTCCGGGCTTCGGCGGCTCGTACCTGGTGATCCTGAGAGACGGCACCGAGCTCACCCTGAGCCGGGGCTTCCGCGACGACTTCATGGGCCGCCTCGGCCGTTCCCTCTAGATAGATGATCGCGCCTACCCGCCGCTGGCTCCTCTGGTGGACTGCCGTCTTCCTGGGCTGGACCGCCGTGGGGATGTTCTCCATCGCCCAGGGCTGGGCATCAGCGCTCCTCCGAGGGGTGGCCCCCGATCCCCGATGGCTCGTCGCGGCGCCCCTCCTCAGCGTCTGGCTCTGGGTGCTGCTCACCCCCGCCGTCTGGTGGCTCGGCCGACGCTTCCGTGTCGAGAGGGGCCAGGTGGTCCGGTCCCTGGGTGTCCACCTGGTGGCTGCCCTGGCCATCGCGCTCCTGGACGTCCGCGTGGACCTGTCCCTGCTCCCGGCGGTCCTGGACCTCCGGCTTCCGTCCTTCTGGTCGTACTTCACCTCCGACCTTTGGCTGAACTTCATCAGCTATTCCGTGCTGCTGGCCATCGTCCACGCCGTGGAGTACCGGCGCCTGTACGACCGTGAGCACGAGACCGCCCGAGACCTGTCGCACCGGCTGCTGCAGGCGCAGATGGAGGCGCTCCGGGCCCACCTCCACCCCCACTTCCTGTTCAACGCAATCAACGGCGCTGCGGAGCTGATCCACGAGTCGCCGGACGCCGCCGACCGCATGTTGACCCGATTGGGGGGCCTCCTCCACCGCGCCTTCGCCGGCACCGGGGAGCCCACGGTGTCCCTGGCCGAGGAGCTGGGGTTCGCGGAGGACTATCTGGGGATCGCGAAGGTGCGCTTCGGAGACCGGCTGGACTTCACGGTCACCGCCACCGACGAGGCCCGGAGGGCCCGGGTGCCCGGCTTCCTGCTCCAGCCGCTCCTGGAGAACGCCATCCGCCACGGCATCGAGCCCTCCGCACGGGGCGGGGTCGTGCGCCTCGACGCCCGGGTCCGGGACTCGAGCCTCGTCCTCACCGTGACGGACACGGGGGCGGGACCGTCGGTCAGGTCGGAGGCGTTCCCGGACGGACACGGCCTGGCCATGGTGAGGAGGCTCCTCCGGCAGGCGTACGGGGACGCGCAGTCCCTGGTGCTCCGCCCGGCCGAAGGGGGAGGGACGGTGGTGGAGGTCCGCCTGCCCCAGGACGGGGACGGTGCCGGTCGGGCCGGACGTGTGGACGAACCGCTGGCCGGTCGGGCGGGGCGGAGCCGCTCCTCCCGACCCTCCCCCGATGGACCACTGCGTACGCCCTCCGCCCCTCCTTTCCCGGCACGCTCAGCCCGGCGCCGTCGAATCACATAGAAGCCCTCGTTCCCACTCCGTGAAGCGTCTTCTCCCCGTCCCCCAGGGGGCGCTGGCGCTGAAGGACCGTGCCCTCCGGCGGCATCCCCTCGCCTCCCCGCCCGTTGGGGCTCGACCGGCAAGAACGTTGTGGCCGCTGCCCGGTTTCACGAATACTGGTCGCATGGCGGAGCGGAAGATTCTGGTGGTCGACGACGAGGATCGCGTGTGCGCGTCCCTCTCCCGTGCGCTCTCGGACGGGCGGACCGAGGTGAGGACCGCGGGAACCGCGGAGCGCGCCCTCGCCGCGGTCGCGGACGATTCGCCGGATCTCGTGATCTCGGATATCCGGATGCCCGGGATGGACGGCCTCGAGCTCCTCGGAGTCCTTCGTGAACGACTCCCGGGGGTCGACGTGGTGCTGATGACGGCGTACGACGACCTGGCGACGGCGGCGGTCGCGATGCGGGAAGGCGCCTCGGATTTCCTCGTGAAGCCGCTCGACCTCCACCAGCTGCGAGCGGTCACGGATCGGGTGTTCCGGGATCGGGCCGCGCGCGCTCCTCCGAGGGGCGGTGAACGCGACGAGAAGGAACCCGGTGGTCCCACCCCGGGCCTCGTGGGTCGTCACCCCTCCATGGTCGAGCTCTTCAAGCGGATCGGCCAGCTCGCGGCGCATCGCACGACCGTGCTCATCCGCGGTGAGAGTGGGACAGGCAAGGAGCTGATCGCTCGCGCCATCCACGGTCATTCTCCGGCCGCCGACGAGCCCTTCGTGGCGGTCAACTGCACGGCGCTGCCCACCTCGCTTCTCGAGTCGGAGCTCTTCGGCCACGTCGAGGGAGCGTTCACGGGGGCCTCGTCCGACCGACGAGGCCGCTTCGCGATCGCCGGCCGCGGAACGATCTTCCTCGACGAGATCGGCGACACGTCCCCGGAATTCCAGGCGAAGCTCCTGCGGGTGCTGGAGGAGCACGAGTTCTATCCCGTGGGTGCGGAGCGGGCCGTGGGCACCGAGGCCCGGGTCCTGGCCGCGACCCATCGGAACCTCGAGGAGCTGGTGGAGGAGGGGCGGTTCCGTGAGGATCTCTACTACCGCCTCCGCGTCGTCGAGCTGAAGGTTCCGCCTCTCCGAGACCGCATGGAGGACGTCCCCGTCCTGGCCCGGCACCTGATCCGAAAGGGAAGTCGCGCGGTGGAGCGCGAGCCTCCTGGGCTCTCGGACGAGGCCCTCGAGACCCTGATGGCGCACGACTGGCCCGGCAATGTCCGGGAGCTCGAGAACTGCCTCGTGCGAGCCGTCGTGCTGGCGACCGGTGGGATCGTGCGACCGGCCCACCTCGGGCTCGGAGAAGTGTTGTCGACCACGCCTCGGCTCCGGAGCCTCGAGGAGGTGGAGCGGGAGCACGTCGGCCGGGTGCTCGAAGCCGCGGGTGGAAATCGCACGCGCGCGGCGGAGATCCTGCGGATCTCGCGACCGAGGCTGCGGCGGATGATCGACAAGTACGGGCTCGATTGAGGTGGGACCGGTGTCCTTTCGCCTCCGGCTGCTGACCGTCGTCGTGACCGTGGCCGTCGTTCCCCTGCTGCTCCTCGGCCTGTGGCTCACGGGGCAGACGGCCCGGTCGGGAGAGGCGCTTCTCGCGGAGCGGCTCGAGGTGACGCTCGCCCGGAGCGCCGGCGTCGTCGAGCGGCGTTGGATCCGGTATCGCTCGGCCCTCCTGGATGTCGCCGACGGTCAGGACCTGTCGCGGGCCCTCCGGGGTTCCGGGGCACCACGGTCGCGGACGAGCCTCGCGGGCCGACCAGGGTCGCTCGATCGTGCGGTGGAGACCGTTCGGGTGCTCGACCCGGCGAAGCTGGAGGTGTGGTCCTTCGTGCGCTCGGATCCGCCGGCCCCGGGTCTCTTCGGGCGGCCACTCACCCTGAGCCTACCCCTCCACGCGGGCGGTGGCCGACGGATCGGCACTCTCGAGGCGGGGGTCCAGTTCAGCGCCCTCCTCGGTCCCTCATCGGAGCTGGCGGTTCCCGGCGGCGTGCTCACGGCCCGGGACCCTAGCACGGGGACGATCCTGCTCCCCGTCCCCTTCGACCCGATCCTGGTCGGGGAATCGCGCTTCCGGTGGAATGATCGCGAGTGGATCTCGCGGACGCGTGAGGTCGCCGAGCCCCGCGTGACCCTCGTGGCGGCCGCGCCGCTGGCTCCCTTCGTCGGGCCCTTCGAGGAGGCCGCGCGGCGGGGTCTCTGGATCCTCGCCGCGGTGGGCGGACTCGGCCTGCTTGCGACGGTCGTGCTCACGGGGCACCTGACCGCCTCGCTCGAGCGACTCGCCGAGGGCGCCCGTGCCGTGGCGGGGGGCGACCTGAACCGCACCCTCGACGTACGGACGGACGACGAGATCGGGCAGGTGACCCGGGCCTTCAACACGATGATCGGGAGCCTGCGCGGCACGCTCCGCCAGCTCGCGGATCGCGAGTCGCTGGCGGCCGTGAACGAGTTCGCCGCGTCGCTGGCCCACGAGATCCGAAACCCGCTCACGTCCGTCCAACTCGATCTGCAGCAGGTCGAAGAAGAGCTGGCGGCCGACTCGCCGCTGCGAAGGATCCAGAGCGAGGCGATCGACGAGCTGCGACGCCTGGACCGGACCGTGGCGGACGCGCTGAAGACGGCCAGGAGCGGTCGGATCGAGCCCCGCAGCTTCGACCTCGTTCCACCGGCCCAGGCCGCGCTCCGCCGCGCACGTCCCCGGGTCGAAGGAAAGGGCGCTCGGCTGCGCGGGCTGGAAGGGCGGTCACCGGTCCCTGTGTTCGGCGACCCGGATGCGCTCGAGCAGGTGATGTTGAACCTGCTGCTGAACGCTGCGGACGCGGTGGCGGAAGGGGGAGAGGTGTCGCTCCGGGTCGAGTCCGGGGACGACGAGGTCCGCGTGGTCGTCCAGGACGACGGGCAGGGGATCACGGACGAGGACCGGGAGCGGATCTTCGAACCCTTCTTCACGACGCGCTCGGGTGGGACCGGGCTGGGTCTGGCGGTGGCCCGGCGGATCGTCGCCGCCCACCGCGGCTCCATCGACGTTCGGAGCGCACCCGGCTCCGGCACGACCGTCACGGTGACGGTTTCGCGAGCCGAGCGAGCGCCGGCCGTGGACTGAGCGGGCGACCGGGGGCACCGGAACGAATCGTTCCGATTCGGTACCGGCGCTGGAACGGACCGATCCGCCGGACAGGGCGTCGCAGATAGCGGTGAGCACGTGTAACCGCCTGACATAAAACATCTTGCGCGCGCCGTGACGGGCTGGGCACGACCCGTGTACGGGGACCGGGCGAGGTCCCGCCGGTCCACCCCGCACGGAGGCAACCATGAGCCGCATCTTCGTAGCCACCCTCGGCCTCGGACTTCTCACCGCCGGCTGCCAGGTCGGTGAGGGCGCGTCTTCCTCGGACGAGCAGGTGGCCGCGGCCCGGGACGCGGTCGAGACCATCGATGCCACGGGCACGCGGCGCGTCTGGGCGGACGCGGGGACCTACGCGAGTCCGTCCCCCGACGGGCGCTTCGTGACCTTCGTGGACTGGACCACGGGGGACGTGGCCATGCACGACCTGGAGACCGGAGAGGATCGGCGGCTGACGGACAAGGGCAGCTGGGAGGAGAACGGAAGCTGGGCGGAGGAGCCCGTGTTCTCGCCGGACGGAGAGCGCGTGGCCTACGCCTATGGGAACACCGACCGCGGAGGCGAGCCGTGGCGATACGAGCTCCGCATCGTGCGTGTGGACGATCCGGATCCGGACGTCATCTACGCGATCTCGCCCGAGGATCGGTGGGTGGCCCCCATGGACTGGTCCTCCGAGCACGGGATCGCGACCCGGGTCTACCCGGGGCATGACGGCTCGGAGCTGGTCCTGATCGATCCGGAGACCGGTGAGGTGACACGGCTGGCTCGTTACGCCGCCGGTGAGCCGGAACCCTTCGAGGCATGGTTCTCGCCCGACGATCGCCGGCTCGCCGTGCGACGCGGTAACCATGTCTTCGTACGTGACCTCTCGGACGGGACCGAGGTCGAGCTCGATGTCGCCGTGGGCCCGCTGCTCGGCTGGATGCCGGATGGAAAGGCCCTCCTCGTCCACACGAGCCGCCTCGGTCAGACCGGCGTCTGGGCCTTGCCACTGGACGCCGGAGGCGCGAGCGGCGATCCGCTCCTCGTCCGCGCCGGTCTCCCCGGTGTGGCGCCGGCGGGCCGAGCGGGGGATCGCTATTTCTACGGTGTCATCGTGGACGCGCCCACCATCCACCGAGCGACGATCGACCCGCTGGCCGGCCGGGTTCTGACGGAGCCCGTTCCGATCACCTCGCCGCTCGACGGCTGGGCGGGGCATCCGACCTGGTCCCCGGACGGCGAGAGCATGGCCTACGAGCTCAGGAGCCCCCGGGAGTCGGAGTTGCGCTTCATGGTCAAGAGCACGGACGGCGACGAGGTGCGCGAGATCGCCTCCGGCGACCTGGGCTCCGGGATGTCGCGTGGGCTCCACTGGAGCACCGATGGCGGTTCGCTCTTCTTCCTCAAGGATGCCGACGGCCGCTTCCCTGGACTCCACCGTCTCGATGTCGAGACCGGCGAGATCGTCGAGGAGAAGCCCGGAGGCGTCGGGCAGGCCATGGATGTCGTTCCGGGTGGCGGAACGGCCATCGTCGTCGCGACCGAGCCGGCCTCCAGCGGGAGGGGTGCGACCCTGGTGATGCGCGATCTGTCCGATGGCGCCGAGCGGGTCCTGACCACGCTCCCCGACCACCTCGTGGCGGGCAGGGTCGCGGTCTCGCCTCGAGGGGAGAGGGCCGCGTTGCTCTACCGCGACCCGGTGGCCGGGGTCGTCACCCTGGCGCTGCTCGATCTCGACGACGGCGAGATGAGGAGCCTCTTTTCCGTGTCGGTCTCCGACCGGCCCTGGCAAGGAGACGGCGGGCCGGGCCTCCGGGACCGCGAGCTCGCCTGGACGCCGGACGGCCGGAACGTCCTGGTGGTGCGCCGAGGCATGGGCGAGGACGGACGGGACGAGCTCCTTTCCGTCCCTGTGGCCGGCGGCGATCCCACGGTGATCATGGATTTCGAGGGCCGACGGAACCTGGCCCTCCACCCGGACGGGCGCCGCGTCGCCTTCGTAGACGGCCAGCTCCGGAGCGAGCTGTGGGTCATCGACAGCCTCACGGAGGCGCTCTCGGCGGCGCGGGAGCGGGCGAACTGATGGCTCCGAAGACGTGCAGCCGTCGAGGCGGAGATCCGGGCCCACCTGCTCGAGCAAACCGGCCGGCGCTCAGGGAGTCGTCCTTGTACCGCTGGCGCGC